>NZ_LWFZ01000412.1:0-6626 GCF_001635225.1 Oleiphilus sp. HI0086 | reverse complement strand
ACGAGGAGACCTATTGTGGAACGTGAATCGATGGAGTTTGACGTACTCATTGTCGGCGGTGGCCCCGCTGGATTATCAGCAGCCTGTCGTCTAAGACAAATCGCTGAAGAGACTGGTAATGAAATCAGCGTATGCGTTGTAGAAAAAGGATCTGAGGTTGGCGCCCACATCCTGTCTGGCGCAGTTCTAGAACCAACAGCGTTAAATGAGCTGTTCCCTAATTGGAAAGAAATGGGCGCACCATTAAATACCGCTGTAACAGGTGATGAATTTTACTTCCTGACCAATCAGGAAAAGTCGGTAAAACTTCCAAACGCTTTTATCCCTAAACCTACACACAACGATGGCAACTATATTGTTAGCCTTGGCAACGTTTGCCGCTGGTTAGGCGAGCAAGCTGAAGGACTTGGCGTAGAAGTATACCCAGGCTTTGCTGCAGCAGAAGTTTTATACCATGAAGATGGTCGTGTAAAAGGTGTTGCTACTGGCGACATGGGCATCAGCGAAGACGGCCAACAAAAAGACTCTTACATGCCAGGCATGGAGTTACACGCTAAATACACAATGTTTGCTGAAGGTTGTCGTGGACATCTTGGCAAAGAAATCATCTCTAAGTTCAACCTAGATGAAGGAAAAGATCCTCAGCATTACGGTATCGGCATCAAGGAACTTTGGGATATCGACCCAGCTAAACACCGTGAAGGTACTGTTATGCACGGCCTGGGTTGGCCACTAAGCGAGTCTTCATCCACAGGCGGCTGGTTCCTTTACCACATTGAAAACAACCAAGTAGTACTCGGTTTAATTACTGACCTTAGCTATAGCAACCCACACGTATCACCTTTTGAAGAGATGCAACGTTGTAAGCTTAACCCTGTACTAAAAGATGCCTTAGAAGGCGGCAAGCGTGTTAGTTATGGCGCTCGAGCACTGATTAAAGGCGGCATCAATGCACTTCCCAAGATGTCATTCCCTGGCGGCATGTTAATTGGCTGTGACGCAGGAACAATGAACCCGCTGAAAATCAAAGGTTCTCACACAGCAATGAAGAGTGGCATGCTGGCTGCAGAAGCTGTTGCAGAGAAGCTTGCTGGCGGTGCAGAAGGCGAAGAAGCGACCAACTTTGAAGCGAAGTTCAAGAACAGCTGGCTACACGACGAACTGTACAACACGCGTAACTTCGTTGGCGTTATGCATAAGTTTGGCACTTACCTTGGTGCGGCTTATACATTTATCGACCAAAACATCTTTGGTGGTAAACTGCCTTTCAGCTTCAGCGATAAAACTTACGACCATGCTGCACTTAAGCCAGCAGCAGAATGCAAAAAGATCGACTACCCTAAGCCGGATAACAACATCACCTTTGACCGTCTTACTTCTGTATTCCTATCGAATACAAACCACGAAGAAGATCAAATGTGCCACTTAAAGCTTAAGGATGACTCTATCCCTCTTGGCCACAACCTGACTAAGTTTGATGAGCCTGCACAGCGTTATTGCCCAGCAGGTGTATATGAGATTGTAGAAGAAGATAACGGCGATAAGCGCTTCCAAATCAACTCTCAAAACTGTGTTCACTGTAAGACCTGTGATATCAAAGACCCTGCACAAAACATTACCTGGGTCACACCAGAAGGCGGCGGCGGTCCAAACTATCCGAATATGTAGATTCATATTCAAAGAAAAAGGCAGCCTAGGCTGCCTTTTTTATTTCCTTATGGGAAAGCGCTAACTAATGCAGCGACCCACCATCTGGCTGACCATCTTGAAGCGCAAGTTCTCTTCTTGCTCGCTCCATATCCAACTCATCAACGGGGCCACTCAAGTAATAAGGTAAGGTCGTCACACGCTGACTCAATTCTATCACTTTACTTTCAACCAAACGTTCAACTACTGAGTAAATAGTTTTCTCCAGGTTATCGGGAGGCGTCGAGTACTGAGCAGACAAGTGATCAATCAACTGCTGAAGGGTATGAAAGCCATCCGCTAACGAAACAACCAAACCTAGCCAGTCATCCAAAGGCGTTGTGTTGTCTATGTTTAAAATATCTACCAGAGCAACTCGCCCCTCTTTAGATGAGAAAGGTGCAATACGATAAAAAAACTGACTATTATCCATAAGTTCATATTCCAAGTAATCTTTGACGTATATTTAAACCTAATATCCACTTAACATATATACCCAATTTGAACCTTCACCTACCACCTCAGAACCTCAGTCTTCGAACACTGGTTCCTCAAACTCTTCAAACTCTTCAAACTCTTCAAACTCTTCAAACTCTTCAAACTCTTCAAACTCATAATGGTCTTTTTCATCCCTTTCATAATCAGATTACCGGCGACTCACCGTCCAAGAAATATAATAATCGATGGTATGGCAGAGCCTCTATACAGAGACTTATGGACAAAGGCTTCATGTTGGGCGCCAGCTATTACTTCAAGCAAGCATCTTCTATAACAAGAGAGCCGATCAGAAAGCTCGGATTGAGCACAACTTGGGTACCTAATCGAAAGCGCAGTTACAGCTTGCTCTCCGGATTTGGTTTGAGCGAATCCAGCTCAGACTGATCCCTGGGTATCCAAAGTAGCTTTAAGTTCTAAATTCAGTTGAGGTCCAAACAACTGAGCTCAACAAGGCAAAAATAAAAAACCCGCATAAGCGGGCTTTTGAATATCACATTAAGTTTGGCTTATTGCCAAATAATCTTCTGCTTACTGCCATACCATCCGTCTTGAGAAGGTGCGTAAACATCTTCGATTACATTACGCTTAATTTTCATTGTCGGCGTCAGGAACTCATTTTCAATCGTCCACTGCTGATTCACAACAACCATAAATTGCAGCGCCTCATGCGGGTCAACCGAAGCATTAACCTCTTTCATTAAGGCTTCCAATTCCGGCTCAACCTGCTTACGGAAAGACTCATCACCCTGCTTAGCAAAAGTTTCATCCGAAAGCATCAACAAAGCATAAGGCTGAGGCTGTTCAGCACCAGCAACACAGACCATCTCTAAAGAATCATGACCAACAATCTTGTTTTCAATTGGCGCTGGAGCAACATACTTACCTTTACTGGTCTTAAAGATTTCCTTAATACGACCAGTAATACGCAAGCGACCCATGCTATCAATTTCACCCTTATCACCAGTCAGCAAGAAGCCATCCTCGGTAAAGGTTTCTTTGGTCTTTTCTTCGTCTTTATAGTAGCCCATCATCGTAGCAGGGCTCTTGACCTCGATCTCACCAATTTCTGAAATACGCTGTTCAACACCCGGCATCGGCTCACCTACATAACCAACCTTTGAGCGGCCTGGCAATGAGATATGAGAATATGCAAAATTCTCAGACATACCGTAACCTTCTAGCAATTCCAGACCCAGGTTACGATACCAATTAATGATATCACCTGATAACGGCGCCGAACCACTTCCAGCAAAACGGCAGTATTCCAAGCCCAGAGCAGTCAATACTTTCTTCTTGACCAAACCAGACACAATTGGAATCTTAAGCAAACGATTTAGTTTCTTAGGAGGCATCTTCTTAAAGATACCTAGTTGGAACTTGGACCACAGGCGTGGAACAGAAATAAAGACCGTTGGTTTAGCACGACGCAAGTCGTCCAGGAAGGTATCCAAAGCATCAGCAAAAAATAACTGAGCACCTATATGGATAGAGGACTGCTCAACCGCAAAACGTTCAAACACGTGCGCCAGTGGCAAGTAAGATAACATTCTATCAGTAGGCTTTATATCCAAAGCTTGTGCAACACCGCTTGCTGCAATACCTAAGGCCTCAAATGACAACATAACGCCTTTTGGCTTGCCGGTTGAACCCGATGTATAAACAATCGTCGCTAACTCGTCAGCATCCCGAACAGTATCTTCTTGTATCGGAGCATGCTCAGCAACCAGGTTATCCCAGCTTGGGTAATCTGTTTTTGGACTTAGAGGATAAGAAACACAAGGTAAATCATCTGGCACACCAGGTTTCATCATTTCCCAGTCGTCCAGTTTACCAACAAATAACAACTGCGTTTCACTGTGCTCAAGGATATACTTAACCGTTTCAGCATTTAGCGTAGGGTAAAGAGGTACACATATATGACCCGCCATCCAGATCGCCAGATCACTCATGATCCAATGCGCACAGTTCTTCGAAAGAATACCGATTCGACTTTTTGGTGGTAAATCTAAAGATTTAATATAGCTAGCCATCCTTCTGGCCTCGCCAACTGCTCGGTTCCAGGTATATTCCTGAACCACGCCGTTACCCATTGGCTGAGTTAGATAAATATCATCCGCTTTTGCTTTTTCCCAGCGATATACCTGCTCAAGAGGCAGCTTTACTTTCTTCAAAGAGGTCATGGTGATGTCTGTAGCCCTATTGTATTTAGTTTAGAAATTCCGTCTTTCAACTTAGATTTATACCCGAAGCTGATCATAATAAAAGGTGTGAACAAAAATTAAAATAAAAAACTGTAAAACACCCGAAAAACTTAGTAATTTATGGCTCCTTTATGCAGATAGCCAATACTCACAACTACTCAGTAAACACATACGGAATGATCTGATTGTTTTTTGAGGTCTCATGAAAGCCGAAGTAACAGAAAACGACTCGGAGTCACGCTCCCATTCAATCAATAATAGTCAAAGCGTGCTATTCTGCAAGCAGTGCAAGCATGGCCACATGATACCCTCATCCGAAGAGGGCGACCCAGGAGCCCATAAAAGAACTTATTTATATATATAAGTCCAAGAAGCTTTTAATTGCGTCACGCACGTCACTGCCACTATCCCCTAGTAACAAGACATTCAAAACAATAGATACCACCATCACAACCGCAAGCAGTATCGTTAACCAATTCACTCGCTGATACTTTATTACTGTCTCTTTTTGAACAATTTCCGGGGCATCTTCTCGAGGAGATTCAATGACTTTCGTCTTTTCCTCCTCCTGAAGCGGCAAAAGCTCGGACAAGACAGACTCAACGCTTTGCGGTCTCTGTTCTCGGCGACGTGACAGCATGCGACCAACTATTTGCTGAATATCAACGGGTAATTTAATGAATATCTGGGTCTTAACCAGGTTGCCATCCTTAAATGCTGGAGGAACCCCCGTTAATGCATGATAAAAAATTGCGCCAAGCGAAAAAATATCAGATAACTCGTCCTTTCGATCATCAGCATCTCCATACCAGTTACCATCTCGCTCTTTGACACGATAATGCTCATCCAAACCAAAGTCTGTCAATTTAACCTGGAAATCTGAAGTCAACAAAACATTGCTAGGACGCAAATTGCCATGGCAAACCCTATTTTGATGCGCAAACGCCAAACCTCTACAAATTTGAACCGCCGTATTCAAAAACATCTGCATTCCCATAGGTTCAATCAAGCGGTCCTGCAGACTGCCACCCGAGACATATTCCATAACAACAATGAATACACTATCGTTCTTGGATGTTCCTAGAATATTAACCAGATTCGGATGCTTCAAACTGTGAAGCATTTTTGCCTCACGATACCCCGTAAAAGTAGAGGTACGCTTCTTAATTACCAGAAGCTTGTGAGAGGACTTATCTTCATACAAATAAACCGCGCCAAATTTGTCTTCCTGCATAACATCAAGTAAGCCAAATTTTTGCTGAATAGAGGCTAAGCCTTCTCCTGCCCGATTCACTTGTTCCTCAGCAATATGCTGACCTTTCATCGCCAAAAGCAACTGAGTCCGGACCTGCTCTACAGACTGAGGACGTTCAGCAGGGTCAACAGCAAGACACTGATGAATAAGGTTTTCAAGGGCTGGAGTTATATTGGCATCAATCTGAGCCATTGGAGGCGCATTGGGTAGTGGCAAGGTACTGGTGAATAATTCATACATCACCACTCCCAGCGAATAAACGTCACTCAAAGTAGAGGTAAAGGCGATGCCTTTGTGCTGCTCAGGAGCCATATAGGCTTCTGTTCCCATGATTAAGCGCGTTTCATCAGGGTTCATATCTTTATCGGCTTCAAAAAAAGAAGCGATACCGAAATCTAAAAGACGCGCAAAGCCCTCTCTATCGATGATGACATTTGCCGGTTTGATATCTCGATGAATAACATCAAATTTATGCGCATAGGCGATTCCTTTACACATTTGAATAGCGATATCGACTTTTTGGTTAAAATCAAACTTCCGCTCAGTAATCGCGTCCGCTAAGTTTATGCCCTCAACGAATTCCATCACGAATACAGGGCGCCCCTTGCTTGTCGTTCCACGATCGATAACATGTATTATGTTGGGGTGGTTCAAACGGGCGATAATTAAGCTTTCTCGCTTAAAACGCTTTATGACTGAGGGATTATCTGAAAGCGTTGCCGACAGAACTTTAATCGCAACTGGACGATTCAGCGACAACTGCATACCACGATATACCGTGGCCATGCCTCCTTCACCAATTTTGTCTTGGTACGCGTAACGACCCTCTTTCATATTGTTCTTCCGTCCTTAGAAACTAGATAAAGAAAATCAAAAACACTATTGCGAACAAGACCAAAGCCAACATCATCGACCTACCTTTGAGATGACGCAAATAAGCTCTTTTATCAAACGCGTGGCGGTAAGTACCTTCAAGCTTAGGCGGG
>NZ_LWFZ01000411.1:0-301 GCF_001635225.1 Oleiphilus sp. HI0086 | reverse complement strand
CGCTACGCCATACTTGTTCTAAAAGTAAAAGTGCGACGATAGAAAGTGATACCTGAAACAACAGAATCGAATAGCTGGACACCCATTGTGAGCCTGAGATACCTTGGGCCAAGGTAATAAAGACCATAGCAGCGAGCAGAGCGAGAATGGCCGAACTGAGATAAAAGCGGTCTCTGCCTTGTTGTTGGTTAGGAATGAAGCTAATCCCCAAGAGCGCGTAGAGAACGTCAAACCAGGCTGCATTGCGAATGAGTTCAAAGGTGTATCGTAGATAGAATGGCACATCAAAGCCTAAGCCTTG
>NZ_LWFZ01000410.1:0-405 GCF_001635225.1 Oleiphilus sp. HI0086 | reverse complement strand
ATGCCAAACGCTTCCACTCGCAAACCAATGCCTGCAATGACTGTGGACCACAATTAGCGCTAGTCGATAAGAAAGGTATTCGTTTGCCTCTAGAACAGAATCAGGCACTAATCGATTTTTGCGCCGAACAATTAAAGCAAGGCGCTATTATTGCTATAAAAAGCATCGGTGGTTTCCACTTAATTTGCGATGCCAAAAATTCTGAGAGTATTAAGCGGCTAAGAAAAGTTAAGCAACGCCCTGATAAACCCTTTGCCCTCATGGCCTTGAATACGCCTTCACTTGAGCCCATAGTCGAGCTAGACAGAGCAAGCCTTCACGAGCTGAATTCTTCTCACCGATTGTACTTCTGCCTAAGAAAAGAAGTTTAAAGCCTGACTCTAAGCAAGAAGAGGAAGATTGGCT
>NZ_LWFZ01000409.1:0-338 GCF_001635225.1 Oleiphilus sp. HI0086 | reverse complement strand
CATTATTCGAGACGATTACGGCGATCATTTCCGACCTCCCTAGAGACTTACCTGAAGCAAGTCGCTATCAGCGACTGCTTAACAATATGCAGAATATATTTCCGTTCGATGCGGCGGCGGTTTTGAAACTGGAAGGCAGTCAACTTCGCCCTATTGCAATGAAAGGATTAAGCGATGACGTACTAGGAAGACGATTCATCATTACTGAACATCCCAGACTGTCTCAAGTGATCCATTCAAAAGGGCTGGTACACTTTGAGGCGAACTCAGACCTACCTGACCCTTACGATGGATTAATCGGTGAAAACAACCAACACCCTGATGTACACGACTGTATG
>NZ_LWFZ01000408.1:0-337 GCF_001635225.1 Oleiphilus sp. HI0086 | reverse complement strand
AAAGTTCATCACACAAGTTGCGTTACCATGGATACCCATTTTGTGCTCGATAGAACCACAGGTAACGTTGTTTTTCTCGCCTGGATTACCGTCTGCATCTGGCAACAACTTAGGTACGATAAACAGAGAAATACCCTTAGTACCTTCTGGTGCGCCAGGAAGACGTGCTAGAACAATGTGAACGATGTTATCAACCATATCGTGCTCACCGGCAGAGATGAAGATCTTCGTACCCGTGATGTTGTAGCTACCATCAGCATTTGGCTCAGCCTTAGTAGTCAAAATACCTAGGTCAGAACCACACTGAGGCTCTGTTAAACACATGGTACCCGTCCAC
>NZ_LWFZ01000407.1:0-212 GCF_001635225.1 Oleiphilus sp. HI0086 | reverse complement strand
TTCGACAATATAGCTAACACCAATGGCATAGCTGTTACCGTCACTATCTAGGGTGAGATCAGTTATCTTATCGTCACTTCGATAGTTGCCTTTCGCAAGGTCAATATCGGTTGACCAGATTAATTCACCATCACTGCTTCGCTTAACCAGCAAAATATTTTGTTGGCGGTCCGTGCCTGTTCGGATCGTTGATCCGCCGCTGATTATTTCTC
>NZ_LWFZ01000406.1:0-566 GCF_001635225.1 Oleiphilus sp. HI0086 | reverse complement strand
ATATTTCGAAGATTCGTGATAATTTCGAAGAGCTATTTATCAAAGTGTGGCAGGGAGACGCAGAGAATGACCGATTTAATAGGTTAATAATCAGTGCCTATATGAATTGGCGTCAAATCGCTATGCTACGATCTTACTCCCGTTATATGCAACAGATTCGCGTTAGCAACTCTCAAGAGTTTATTTCTAATACGGTGGTGTCAAACGTAGAAATCACGGCCTTGCTTAGCGACTATTTTGAACACCGTTTTAAACCCGGTGCAAACGCTTTATCTGCAAAGAATCTAAAGCTGCTAGATAAGATAGAAGAAAACTTTTACAAGGCGCTAAACAATGTACATAACCTGACCGAAGACAAGATTCTGCGTTTATATCTTGATTTGATCAAAGCAACGATGCGTACAAACTTCTATCAGCACGATAGCGGTGGTGCGGATAAAAGTTATATTTCGTATAAGTTNCAGCCGCGTTTAATTCCAAACGTTCCTTTGCCCGTTCCAATGTATGAGATATTTGTTTATTCGCCCAGGGTTGAAGGGGTTCATTTGCGTGGGGGGAAGGTTGCT
>NZ_LWFZ01000405.1:0-364 GCF_001635225.1 Oleiphilus sp. HI0086 | reverse complement strand
ACATCACTTTCATTCGAGCCATAATTTATCTTAATAAAACTGTCGCTTGTAGGATCTTGAGAAGAAGGTCTCGCATAGGTATAAATATCGCCAGCATTCAAACCACCCTCAAAAGCTAGGATATTGATGCCTTGGGTATCAGTAATATAGATCGTACCGTCACCGGGCTTCACGATAAAGGTATCATTACCCGCGCCTCCGTCTAAGCGGTCTGTACCCGAGCCTCCAGATAAAACGTCATCACCTTTTCCACCCTGGATCTGGTCATTACCTGCGCCGCCATATAATTGATCATCACCTTCACCGCCGTAAAGCCAGTCATGCTGCTCCCCGCCATTAAGACGGTCATTCCCTTCGTCGCCAT
>NZ_LWFZ01000404.1:0-6715 GCF_001635225.1 Oleiphilus sp. HI0086 | reverse complement strand
TATTGATCAATATTAATAATTCATGTTAAAAATATTATCCAGTATTTAAAAGAGGTGTTCACTGTGGGTAAGAAACGTTATAAGACAACTAGGCAAGGCCTGAACCGACGCAGCATCCTAAAAAATGGGTTGGGGGCTCTCGGCGCAGTCGCCCTAACTGCCGGGGGGAATAGCGTCAATGCTACAGCTAGCAAAGATTCCACGGATAGAGAAATCGACAAGTATGACTATGATGTCATTGTTATTGGTGGTGGCTTTGCCGGGGTTACCGCTGCCCGTGAGCTCAGGCAAGCTGGGCTATCAGTACTAATATTAGAAGCTCGTAATCGCCTTGGTGGGCGTACCTTTACCGTAAAGCGTGATGGTAAGTTGTTTGAGCTCGGTGGCGCCTGGGTGCACTCCACGCAACCTAATGTTTTCGCTGAAATTAATCGCTACGACTTGCAATTAGTGGATTCTACTCCAAGCACGATTCCCGACTTACTGTGGTGGGATGGTGATGAGGCGCGGGATGCTGGCATGAGCGGCATCGCACCACTGATTAGGATGGCTGCCTGTGGGAATGGGGCACCAGAAGGTGAACCATCGCCACCTATGGTCACCTATCAAGGCTTTGCCATTGCCAATGAGCAAATGCACCAATTTCATGATGGTGCCGCTCACTCCTTTCCATTGCCCTATGATCCTTTTAGTACAGATAATTGGCAAGGCGCCGACACTCTATCGGTTCGCGATCGCCTTAATCAGATGGACCTCTCTCCTTCTTTCTCACCCATCATCGAAGGACTCTTGGGCGCTTCCGTTCATGGAGACTTTGATCAAGCTAGCTACGTAGAAATGCAACGATGGTGGTCTCTCGTTGGCAGTGATATCACTCGTTACAGTGATAGCGTCTCTCGCTATAGCTTTAAACATGGTACGCAAAGTTTAATCAATGCCATGCTGGATGATGGTCGCCCTGACGTGGAATTGGGTACGCCAGTGAAGGAAGTTCATGATCTTGGGGATCACGTAAAAATAATCACCAGCACAGGCAAAACATTTACCTGCCGGTCCACGATTAGCGCAGTCCCCATGAACGTACTATCCAAGATTCAATTTTCGCCTGCGCTACTATCACAAAAGGTGAGAGCGTCCGAGGAAGGTCATGCCGGCTCTGGAATGAAGTTCTACATTCGCATCCGACAGAATATAAAGCCCATCTTAATGTTGGCCTCGGAGCAAGACCCTATAAGCACCATTATGACCATGGCCAGCCCTAACGAAGGCACTAATCTCGTGGCTTTTTCCACTGATCCGTCACAAATTGACCCCAACAACCACGCGCAAGTCCAAAAATTATTGCGCCGCTTTCTACCGGATGTTGATGTGGTGGATACCCTACACTATGACTGGCACCTGGACCCTTACTCAAAGGGTACTTGGTGCGTTCTGAAAAAAGGTCAATTGACGAATTCGATTACTGCATTACGCGAACCCCAAGGGCGAATATATTTTGCCGGTGGCGATATTGACTTAGGCTGGCGCGGATTTATCGACGGCGCTATTGCGACGGGTAACCAAGTTGGCCAAAAAGTGGCTCGTCTACTAAACGCACGCACGACCCCAATTTATAAAACAGAAAAAATGGCAGCCGGCGCTCACATAGACACAACCCTTAATCAATGCACCGTGTGTCACAGTACAGACGCATCCGGAAAAGCAAGTGTTGGTCCCAATCTTAGAGGTAAATACGGACAACCCGCCGCTTCGGCTAGCAATTTTAACTACTCGTCGGGTTTATCTGAGAGCAATCTCACTTGGAACGAAGCCAATCTGGATCGTTTCTTGGAAGACCCCGCCGGAACAGTGCCTGGTACCACTATGGGCTTTGGGGGGATAAAAGACCCCAACGAAAGGAACGCCATCATTGAAGCCCTCCGTGCACTTAAATAGGCAAGAAAAACCATTGGTAGCACCATCCTAACAAACCAGCGTAATGTGGATAGGAAATGAATATGAAAATGTACCCGATTTTAGCGTATCTATGTGCTCTATTGATATCGGACGTAGTGAGTGCAAGTGACATTAATAATGACAGAGACAACGAAGAAATTTATCGAAAACTACTAAAAATCGAATACAACAATCGTGTATTTGCTTATCTTTCAACTCAAATCATCGCAAAAAACCGAGAGGGTTCTCCAATGGGGGAGTTTTATCAAGCGTATTATCGGTTGGAGGTGTTGAACAAAAGCCTCTATGAGAATATGGAAAAGAAACTTAACTTTGAATACCAGCCCAATCTGTTTACTCGTACTCGTGGAAAGTTAACCGGGTATATCTCCTCTGTTCTGCCTGTTACAGCAGGTATGCTTGTATCTATCATTCAACCATACGTGGAAAAGCTTACCGTATTAAATCAAGTTTCCCCAGCAGAGCACAGTAAGTTCTTCAGCTATGTACTTGCGCAAGAAAAAGCTCAGCTTAAAGCCTCACAGGTGGCAGTAGAGAGAGGCTGGTCAGAGGGGGCTAAGGTTTTAAGAGAGTTTATTGAAAATCAAAAATAATCCCAAAATTAATGTTCTGGACTGCCCGGCGTTTCATAAACATTTCCGAGCTATTATTGTTGTATGGCTACTTTAATGAGCTGTTGAGCAAGAATTGGACCTTCTATTTCACTAAATTTTATTGGTTCTTTCGGGGGCGGGTGATAGTAGATTTGATGCTGAGGCGGTCATGGGGGCGTAGAGGACATTCTTTTAATGCATGAGCTCTGTCTAGCGAATTCAAGCTGTGGGGGCTATCTAGAAGAATTAATTACNTAAAAGGGGGGCTGATAAGGCCCTTTCTTCGTCTTCTGAGTAATAGTTTCCTAAAAGAACAAATATTGGCCTCGCAACATCAATATCTGGGTGTTGATCTCAGGTGAAATTCATGTGTGGGACTTTTTACGGTGTTGCCTTGGATCCGGTTTCGGGTTGAAAGTCTCATAACGCATGAGATAAAAATTTGATATGGGTACAAGCACCGTGATAGATACTTTTAGTCCTCATTTGGTTGCAGCCATAATTGGTTTGGTTGTCGAGATAATTGGTTGGTGTAAAGACATGATCCAATAAGGTTTAATCCAATCTAATAGTAAAGTGTAACTTATGGTGTAGCTTTTCTCTTCGGGGCTAAAAAAATCGTTATAAATCAAAGCTCAAGTACTGCTGCATCATGAGTCATGGATTGATGTTGGTTGTGATCCATTTCCAAAACGTCATGACTAATAGAAGACTCACCATCGGCCATCGGCATGTCATCCGTAACGGTGTCGGGTCGATGGATCTGGCTGATCACATAGTTGTTGTCGCCCTCTCTTGTAATTTCTACGTGAAGAGTCATATCAGACTGTAAACCTTGAAGGTCTACATTTTTTGCGGCGGTAAAATTCATGGTCATGGCCGGCCATTGCCAGTCATCAATGGCATCATGCGCCAGCGTCAACATCCGGTGTTCGGGCATCAGGCTTTTAAGACGTGCGCCGACCCAGACCGATGTGGGAGCCATAGTCTCAGCCTTATCATCCGAACCATGATTCATGCGCCGAAAGTCCGAGGTTTTGCTGGACTCGGAATCAATCAGGAATTGTGCTGACGTCACAATGCGGTCGCCCTCATCAAGTCCCAATATGATTTCCGCCTGCTCATCGTTGATATTCCCAACCTGTACAGCAACGGATTTAAAACGGCCTTCGCCCTTGGCCAGCACAACACGGGATTGACTGCCGGTACGGATCAGCGCCTGACGGGGAATCAACAGAGTATCGTCCATCGGTGCCGTCTCAATGCGCATCTGCGCAAACATGCCCGGCTTCAGATAACCATCGGGATTGTGAAAATGTACTCGTATCTGTGCGGTGCGAGTCTTGGTGTTAAGGCTCGGGTAGACATAATCAACCTGGCCCTGCCACTCTCGCCCTGGCGAATAACCCAACTGCATCTGGACCTGATCGCCGACCTGCACCAGGGAAGCCTGTCGCTCAAAGACTTCACCAATCACCCAAATATGTTCCAGCTGACCGATGGCCATGATTTCCATGCCGGGTTTTACAAACATGCCTTCGCGCGCCATGAGGTTATCCAGCACACCCGATTGCGGCGCTGTAACGGTGATGGTCTGGCTCACCTTGCCGGATTTCCTCAGGCGGTTGATTTCTGATTTTGGCACCTGCAGGGATGCCAGGCGCTCCTTGGCGGCTTCAATCAGCGTGGCGTTATTGCGTTTTAGTGCCAAGAGTAATTCCTCCTGTGCATTAACCAGGGTCGGTGAGTAAAGCGCATAGAGAGATGCACCCTTCTGCACCGGATCGCCAGAAGCTTTGACGTAGAGTTTTTCAACCCAGCCCTCTACCCGCGGATGAATATGTATCAAGCGATCTTCATCGTATTGCACATAACCCACGGTATTGACGGAAACGTCCATCTGGCCGCGGGTAACGGGTGCCGTGCGTACGCCAAGGTTATTGACCACATCCGGCGATATGGTGACTGTGCCAATCTCCTCATCACCGCCGGCTTCTTCATACACCGGAATCAGATCCATCCCCATCGGAGATTTTCCGGGCTTGTCGCGTTTGTAATTGGGGTCCATCGGCGCGACCCAATAGAGCGGTTCTTTTTTGGCTGTCGCCTTACCGCCCTCTCCCGTGTCTTGCATGCGCCAATAGGCTGAATAGTGGGCCAGGGTTGCCGTCGCAATCAGCAATGCAACCGTTATAAAGAATGGTTTATTCAGTTGAATCTTCATGGGTTCTTTCCTTCCGTGCGGTTACCGTGTGTTGCAGGGGACTGCTTTGCGTGGCTCTGCGGTAACAGCACTGAGCGGTTTGTCGGTAAGAGATAGTTCAGTTCGGCAAGGATTTTTAGCCGATCGACCTTGATGGTCAGGAAATCGATTTTGGCGTTCAGCTCGGCGATGCGGGCACGCACCGCTTCAGCAAAGTCGCCGTCATCGTTGTTATAGGCAGTCAGGGCAGCTTCGGCCTGCTCCGCCATTTGCGGCAGTAGCTGCTGGTCATAGAGTGTGCGGCGCTCATTCAGGCGCTGGATTTGCACAATGGTCGTGTCCAGCTCCGCCATTAACTTTCGCGCCATCAGTAGCTTGTCTGTTCGCAGTGCCTCAGCTCGGGAGGTAGCGGCGCTAACATCTTTATCCTGTCGATTGCCCGTGAAAAGCGGCAGATCAAATGTGACGCCGACCGAGAACAGATCGGCGCGATCCCGGCCCATGGGGTCATCGTCCCGATAGCCGTACTGGGCGGTGAGCCCCCACTCGGGCTTATACTTTTGCTGGGCCAATTCAACCCCGGTCTGCATAGCCTCGATACGTTGGTCAAAGGCCAATAACAGGGGATGCCGATTGATCTGTTCATAGAGCCAGCGATCATTGTGCGTCTGACCCATGCCTGGGGTTGGCTCATCACCCAATTTACTGGATAAGGTCCGCGCCAACGGCAGACTGGCTTGACCGCCAATCCACTCGGAGAGCCGCTGCTGGGCAGAATCCAGTTGTTGTCGCAACGCAGTCAGCCGATCATCCAGCCGGGTGAGTTCCAGTTTTGCCCGGATAATATCCTGCTGTCGGGCACGCCCCAGCGCGGAGGAATAACTGGCTTTGGTGGCATCCACCAGATGTTCAAACAGCGCACGATCCTGCTCAATTAAACGGATACTTTCCTGTGCCCGGTAGGCTTCCAGCCATAACTGAGTCACCGTCGCTGTCACCTTGTCCTGGCGATCCTGTCTGAGTAAGGGTTCCTGGGCCGCCAACTCCTGATTTTGGCGGCTGGTTAACGCCAGGCTATCGCCGCGCGGAAACATCTGACTAACACCCACAGTCAGTTGCGTCATCGGTTCCTGATTGATATCGAAGCTATCGGTTGGAAAGTTGGCCGCCATTAGGCTGACCTTGGGATCGGGCAGGGTTGAGGCGGAAATGGATTCACTGGTCAGTGCATCTTCCCGGTAGCGGCTGCCGTTCAGCCAGGGGTCGGAGGCAATCGCCTGTGCAATCGCCGCTTCCAAAGTCAACGTACCAACCTGGTCTTGATCCAGCTGTGTTTGGGCAAACTGTTCCTGGGCAACTTTTTCCTCGGCAAAAGCAGGAACCCCCACCAACAGGAACAATAATAAAAAACGCCATTGAATGTTCATGGTGATACGTCCTATTGCTGATCGCGGCTGCTCACTGAAGCAAACACTTCAGCCGAACCGTCTTTTTTTAGCAACCACACCTGGTAAGGCATAAACCTGTCGCCCATTTCCATCCCGGGGCTGCCCGCCGGCATGCCCGGCACGCTCAGGCCGATGGCACCCGCCGGTGGATTTTCCAGAAACTGCTGAACGAAGCGCGCGGGGATATGACCTTCGAACACATAGCCGTCACTCGTCACCGCCGTGTGGCAGGAGTGGTATTCAGGGTGACCGACTATATGGGGTCCTAGGGATTTTGCCTCCATATATTGCAAAAACCTCTGAAGCCCCCGTCTGCCGTGGCTTGTAGAGGGGTATCAACTTTCATTTCTAGGTCGATAGCCCTCAATCGGTGCCATTAAGTCCTCCAGTTTTGGCAGTTCGCCCGTCGGCGCGAACGTGTATGTACCCCGGAAGTTGATGTTCTCCCAAGCTACCGGTGAGGCCCGCTTGACTGTTTCCTGGTATCTGTCATTGCGCTGTTCCTCGAAGCTGTC
>NZ_LWFZ01000403.1:0-650 GCF_001635225.1 Oleiphilus sp. HI0086 | reverse complement strand
GCGAGTATCGACGCCTTTTTTTCTCGCGCCGCCTAGCGCGCTGAGGATGTAGTGAGTGCCAATGGTTGCCATGTGGTGCTAATTATCGAATCGCAAGCGGATAACAAAAAAGCCCGGTAACTACCGGGCTCTTAATTCAATGCCGAGCTGAGGCTTACAAACGCGCATCAACATCATCTTTGTCGAATAGATATTTCACATCAAAGATAACGTTATTGGTTTTGCATAGCTTACGGATTTCTGCGATACCCATTTCTTTGATCTGGTCGTGTGATACGCAAATGACTGCTGCATCGTAGTGATCTTGTTTAGGTTCGCTGATCAAGTTAAGCCCATACTCATGCTTCACCTCTTCTGCATCTGCCCAAGGGTCATAGACGTCAATATTGGCGTGGTAGCCCTGGAGCTCTGTAATAACATCAGTCACTTTGGTGTTGCGAATATCAGGGCAGTTCTCTTTAAATGTAAGCCCCATGACCAGAATGTTTGCGTCAACAACCTGAATTTTCTTCTTGGTCATAAGCTTCAATACTTTCTCGGCAACATGAGCAGACATGTTGTCGTTAATACGACGACCGGAAAGAATGATTTCTGGGTGGTAACCAATCGATTGCGCTTTATGTGTTAGGTAGTATGGGTCTACACCAATA
>NZ_LWFZ01000402.1:0-569 GCF_001635225.1 Oleiphilus sp. HI0086 | reverse complement strand
GCGTTTAGGCCCCGGTAGAATTCACCACTGCATGCGTTTAATCGGAGCCGCACAGCGTGCACTTGAGTTAATGTGTGTCAGAGCTGAAGAACGTGTCGTATTTGGTAAGCCACTGAGCAAGCAGGGTTCGGTGCGTGAAGACATTGCCAAGTCCTACTGCGAGATCGAACAAGCGCGCTTGCTTACCTTAAAAGCGGCTGCAAAAATGGACTCACACGGCAACAAAGGGGCAAAAGACCTGATCGCCATGATCAAGATCGTTGCGCCACAAATGGCCTGTACGGTAATTGATCGAGCGATTCAGATACATGGCGCAGCAGGTTTAAGCCAAGACTTCTTCTTATCTGATGCATATCAAATGGCACGTATTATTCGTCTAGCGGATGGGCCAGATCAGGTTCATATGATGCAGCTTGGTCGTGGTGTCTCAGCAGGGTATTCTGCAATGCAAATGATGAAGATGCGTAAGGCTTAGGAGAAGGTATGTCGGATATAAAAACAAATGTTGATGAGCTCGATGTTGTTAAGCTAGCTGCTTACCTTGCAGACAATATCGAAGGCTTTTCTGG
>NZ_LWFZ01000401.1:0-546 GCF_001635225.1 Oleiphilus sp. HI0086 | reverse complement strand
CGCTATCTCACAACACTGACTGGACTATTGGGCACGTTCACTCTGGTGCACTCGGTTGGGTAGCGATGATTTCTATCGGTGCGGTTTATCACTTGATTCCAAAGCTTTATGGCATTAAAGAAATGTATAGCACGTCTATGATCAACCTACACTTCTGGTTAGCGACTGCCGGCACGGTTCTATACATCGCCGCAATGTGGGTAAACGGTATTATGCAGGGCCTAATGTGGCGTGCAGTAAACAATGACGGTACCCTTACCTACAGCTTTGTAGAGTCTTTAGAAGCAAGTCATTCTGGTTATCTTGTTCGTGCAATTGGTGGTGCTATCTTCTTGTCAGGTATGCTTATCATGGCCGTGAACGTTTGGCTAACCATTAAGCAGAAAGATGCGAAAGCACTTGATACCGTGACTGAAGCAGCTTAGGAGAAGAGTCAATGAATCATGAGATAATAGAAAAAAACCTTGGCTTGATGATCCCTCTGATTGTCGTAGCTATCAGTTTTGGTTTCTTGGTAGAAGCAGTTCCACTGTTCTTCCACAAAGA
>NZ_LWFZ01000400.1:0-681 GCF_001635225.1 Oleiphilus sp. HI0086 | reverse complement strand
TAATACTCAAGAAACAGGAGTCGATGAACTCGACTGGCTTAAGACCGACGGAAACCTGATATACAGCTACAATGGAGGTTCCGACATCAATATATTTGAATTATCGGAACAGACAGGTAAACACGAAGCGCTCAATACCATTACCCTCTCTACTTCACGTCATTACTTACAGGGCTTGTATCTGGAAGAAACACTCGAAAACAAAAAACTTATTTCAATCGCTAACGAATACGCTCAAGTCTATAGCGACTACTTCTGGCACTGGAGTGATAGCCGTATCAGTATTGATATGTATGACGTGGAAACACCTGAATCCACCATAGACAAAACCACATCTATACAGATAGAGGGTCAGTATGTCAGCAGCCGAAAAATCGGCTCAAAGCTCTATATCATTAGCCAATACAGTGCCTACCTCGACGACTATGTAATCTATCCCTATGAAGAAGATGATATTAGCCGTAACGAGTCATTAATCAGCAAGGCCACATTAGAAGACCTACTCCCAAGCGTCACCTTAAATGGCCAAACAAAGATTTTACTAGGTGAAAATGATTGCCATATTCCTAACGAGCCAGAAGATTCAACACAACCTACCCTGGCTATCGTTACTAAAATCGACCTTGGCGCTTCACATGATATGGCGCTTTCAGATATAAAATCCAGCTGCATCGCCGCCCC
>NZ_LWFZ01000399.1:0-456 GCF_001635225.1 Oleiphilus sp. HI0086 | reverse complement strand
AACCCGCCATTGGCGTAGGCAGGTATGGTAGTAAACGCTCACCTACAGCAACTGGGCCGGAACCTGGTCCACCGCCACCGTGAGGTGTTGCAAAGGTCTTGTGCAAGTTCATATGCAGCACGTCAAAACCCATATCGCCCGGGCGTACTTTACCCAAGATCGCGTTCAGGTTCGCACCATCGTAATAAAGCAAACCGCCCGCGTCATGAACCGTCTTGGCAATCTCTTCGATCTGTCTTTCAAACACGCCGCAGGTCGAAGGGTTAGTCATCATGATCCCGGCTGTTTGTGGGCCAACTGCTTCTTTAAGCGCTTCCAGGTCAACATCACCGCCTGACTTTACAGGGATCTCTTTTACCTTATAACCACACATTACCGCTGTAGCAGGGTTTGTCCCATGAGCTGCTTCTGGAACGATAATTTCAGTTCTTCCAAAATCTTCACGTGCTTCGTGAT
>NZ_LWFZ01000398.1:0-226 GCF_001635225.1 Oleiphilus sp. HI0086 | reverse complement strand
GTACCACCTTCACCGTCATCAACCTGTGTACCAATTAGTGATGCATCAGCACTTGAAGACTTAACATTAACTTGCACGTTGTCAAATACGTAGCCTGTACCTTCACGAAGACGAATAGCGCGACCGATTGTATCTAGTGTTGCATTTTCAAGCGTTGGCTTAGCAATTGGTGTGCCTGAATCGTCAGTGCTGTGCGAGTCAGCTTCGATTGCACGTGAGTCAATCT
>NZ_LWFZ01000397.1:0-506 GCF_001635225.1 Oleiphilus sp. HI0086 | reverse complement strand
GACACGGAAGGCTCATCAAGTTTTTCATTTTTGGCCTCTTTATATAGATTAGCAAGAGCGCCATGAGGTGTTACCGCAGGCCTATCAAGCAAGCCGTGGACTAACTCATCATACCTGACAACCACTGCGAAAACCTTACTTAAAGGATGTATCTGATCAGACTTAAGTCCAGAAGGGTAACCGCTTCCATCCAGGTGCTCATGATGCTCGGTAATAATGCGCATTACGATTGAACTGAGCTCACAGTTTTGTTTTAACGACCGTAAGCCTATCGAGACATGCTGATAAATTAACTTCTTTTCACTCGCCGTATAAGGTGATGCCTTACCAAGCAAATGCATAGGCAGTTTTAGCCAACCCGTATCGTGAAAAAATGCGGCTAAAGCGAGCGCCTGTTGTGCATCGTCACCTAAGCTGAGCTTGATAGATATACTTAAGACTAAACTAAATGAAGCGAAAGTATGATTTGCGAGCGAAGCATCTTTACGCTGAATATTGATAAGGAT
>NZ_LWFZ01000396.1:0-430 GCF_001635225.1 Oleiphilus sp. HI0086 | reverse complement strand
GCTGCAAACAAATAGCGGACAGTCATATACCTATTCGATATATCGTGATCGCCAGCGGTTTACTACATAGTAAAGAACTCAACATAAAGCCTGAGAAACGTATCGAAGATATCAACTATGAAAGTCTGCATAGCGTTTTTGAGACCAACACGTTCATGCCGATTGTCTGGTTAAAAGAGCTGACCGGGTTACTGAATAAAAATTCAGCGACCACGATTGCTGTATTATCAGCAAGAGTGGGTAGCATTAAAGATAATCGGCTCGGCGGCTGGTATAGCTATCGAGCCTCTAAAGCAGCACTAAACATGCTTCTCAAGAATGCTTCTATTGAATACAGTCGTCGCTTTCCAAAAGCAAAAGTCATTTCATTCCACCCTGGAACCACAGACACCGAACTTTCAAAGCCATACCAAGCGGGCGTTCCAGAAGA
>NZ_LWFZ01000395.1:0-633 GCF_001635225.1 Oleiphilus sp. HI0086 | reverse complement strand
AGAAGCTCAATGATACAGATAAAATAATAGAAATCTTTGGCGAAACAATGATTTGGAATGCATCTGGTAGTTTTTTCAGCCTGGAGCAGCCTATTAATAACCCCCACTATAGAAGCCATACCCTAGCTCGTCTCGCCAACAACAACTCACAGTCATTGACAACGCAAAGAGGAATTATTGAGGACTCACGCAGATTCTTTAGTGAACTGAGCGAAGTATCAGACCCAAGCAGCGAGACAGGCATTTCAGAGGTAAATAGAGGTATATTGAAGCTCGATGGTGGTCTCGAAGCACCTATTGGTCACGCGACAGAAAGCGGAAGTCATTTTGCGTTTTCCTTCAACACCTCTGATACAACTGTGACTACTGATCGTGGGACAGGAATTATTCTCGGCGTTGAGCTAGAGGAAGTAAGCAGCCCAATCTTTCCCGATACCGACGATGTAATACAGTTTACCTATCATATACAAGGTAATAGCATGACTATTTTGGACGAAACAAACAGTCTACAAAATCTGAACGGATCAACTCTGCATATTACCGATAGACTAAATGCAGGTTCAAGCAATGACTGTCATGCCACACTGCAATTATCGAGAATCTACGTTACTCATACCCTGACCAGCAACCCAG
>NZ_LWFZ01000394.1:0-532 GCF_001635225.1 Oleiphilus sp. HI0086 | reverse complement strand
CAAAAGATGGGACAAAAAGCCTCTTCTACTTGTCAGCTTAGTTTCGATAACTGCAACATTGATGACAGTGCACTTTTGGGTGATCTAAACAAAGGCTATCGTGTCGCCGTTGGCGAACTGGCCGGCGGCAGAATAGGCGTCGGCTCATTAGCACTTGGTATTGCTCAGGCAGCCATCGACTATGCAACGATATACACAAAAGAACGTGAGCAATTTGGCAAGGCAATCGCGAACTTTCAAGGTATCCAGTGGATGTTAGCGGACACCTACACAGAACTAGAAGCTGCACGTTTGCTCCTTATGAGCGCGGCCTACACAAAAGATTCTGGCGCGCCGTTTTCAAAACAGGCATCAATGGCCAAGCTATTTTCAACAGAAGCCGCCAACAAAGCTTGTTATACAGCACTGCAGTTGTTAGGAGGCAATGGCTATATTAAAGATTATCCTATAGAGCGTCTTACTCGTGATGCACGCGTAACAACAATCTACGAAGGTTCCAGTGAAATACAGCGCATTATTATTGCTAAACAAA
>NZ_LWFZ01000393.1:0-16822 GCF_001635225.1 Oleiphilus sp. HI0086 | reverse complement strand
TTAGGCTAAGATAGGTATATATTCGGTAAGGAAGGAATAGATGGCTGTTTACACTCAATTGACTCGTTCACAAATAGACAAGCTTCTCGAGTCATATGACTTAGGTGAGCTTGTTGGCTTTAGCGAGATTAGCGCTGGTATTGAGAATACCAATTATTTTCTAGATACCTACCCAAAAAGCGGGGGCGAAGAAGCGGATAAAGGCGCCGTGAGGTATGTTCTTACTCTTTTCGAGAGCATGGAAAAAAACACTTTACCCTTTTTCAATGAGCTGACGACGCACCTGGCCCGAGAAGGTTTTAAAGTTCCTGCGCCAGTATTGACTAAGCAAGGCGAAGCAATTTTCGAACTTGAGCAAAAGCCTGGAATGATCGTTCAATGCTTGTCTGGTAAGGCAGTGGGCAAACCCAAGGTTACACAGTGTGAGGCGATGGCTGAATATCTGGCAAGTATGCACCTGGCTTTAAGGGACTTTCCAAGAAGTCGCCCTTTAGCGCGAGATAGCGATTGGATGTTGGCGCAGAAGGCGCTTTTGCAACAGAGTGCTATGCCAGAAGAAGACTTTGACTTACTAGAGCAGTCAATATTCAGATATAGCAATGAATATGGAAGTGCCACCCAAGACTGCCCTCAGGGTATCGTTCATGGCGACTTATTTCGTGACAATGTCTTGTTTCGGCGGGATGAGGTTTCAGGGGTCATTGATTTCTATCATGCCTGTCAGGCTACCTTGTTATTTGACTTGGCGGTGATGGCGAATGATTGGGCGTGGAATGCATCGAAAGGAGATTATGATGAGGGCTTGCTGAGAGCAATAACTCAGGCTTATCAGTCGCATCGACCCTGGACTGACAGGGAACGAGAGGTTTGGCCCAGGTGTCTTGAGCTTGGCGCCTTAAGGTTCTGGATTAGCCGTTTGGTTAGTTACTATCTGCCAGGTTATCAGCAACATTCTGTAGAGGGTGATACCGCCAAAAACCCGGATGAAATGAAGGCTATTTTACTTCGAGCGCAAGCGCTATAAGTAAAATAGCTAATTTCTTTACCGTATATCCTACTCAAACAAAGCATTAATGTTGGTGTTGAAACTAATATCAACCAGGTTCCAACCTTCTTGAGGCTGGTAGTAATTTAGTTCCCAAACTAAGGCGGCTGAAGGGTACTTCAGCAAATAGCTTATTTTATAGAAATGCTCCCCGACCGACTCTTGCTTCAAAAGTGCAAAGGAAAGCGGCTTGCCCTGACGTGCTTCAAGCATCTTCATATCGTGGGAGATCTTTTTGCCACGTTCCTCAAACTGCTCAGGACTGACGCCAATATAAGCAGACATAAGCGAATAAGCGCTGTCATATTCCGCTTGAACGACTTGGCTCATAAAGTAGTCACTGACTTTATTGATCTTATCTTTGCTGGCGAGAGGCTTGGCCAAACTTAGGCTGCTAAAAGTAATGAGTGATATGCAGCAGATTAATAAGCTGATTTGGCGCAAAGTGAGGTCCCCTATATTTAAGTAGTTAGTACTTTAGATTGTAGCAGAATGCTTAACTAGCGTCATTTGGCTGAGCTTCTTGGGTTTAAATAGTTCCTGGATTCATGCGCATTATTAAACTGACGATAGCGATCAAAGGGTGGGTAGCGGTAATGGACTTTTATTACCAATAACTTTGGTGCTCAGTTATGTGTTTTTCAGCATGGCTCTTATACTGAAGAAGTTTTATGTCGATTAATACTGAGTTTATTTTATGGCACTTTGGCACTTTGGCACTTGAAAGGAAGTTTGGACGAAACTGGGGCGGTCAAGAAAATACCCATCACTAAGTTTCCCTTTGTTATTGGCAGAAATAAGTCAATTGATATGGTTGTTCTGCGCTCTGGTATTTCTCGTGAACATGCCGAGATAATAAGCAAAGACGGTCGCTTATTTTTGAGAGACCTTCAGTCTACTAATGGTACTTTTGTAAACAAGCAGCGTATTAATAGTGAGGTATTATTGACTCACAACACGGTTATTCATTTTGCTCAATTTGATTTTATTTTAATAGATTCGGAGCATAAGTCTTCGGATGATGAAATGTTAACTGTCGTGATGAATGTTGATGAGGCCTTAGGGCTTCATGACAAGGAGTTTGCGGGGCGCAATGTGCTTAACGCTCCACCTGCCACTAAAAGAAACAATAAGCCTAAAGTGCAGGTTATGGAGGAATCATCTCATGAGAATGTGAAAGCGCATGAAAGGGAGAGTGTTGAGGCACAAACTGAAGAATCACTTCAAAGTCAAAATGCCTTATCTAAGCCGCGAGTTCAGGGTGATGAAAAAGTTTTTATACAAGGGCAGTGGGATGATTCAAACAGGCGCTTGCATTCGCGTAGGGAGGTTCGCTGGCCGGTGCTTGTGACCTTAAAAAGTCAGCAGACGATCCAGTGTACAACGAAAGATCTGAGTGAAGCAGGGATTGCGTTGACCTCACCGGTAAGCATTCAAGAGCGGGCTTTGGTTAAAGTTGATATCAATGCATTCTATAAAGGTCGTCGTTACGATATTACAGCGCTAGGAACGGTAAGGCATTCACTTATTACACCTGATGGCTTTATTGTAGGTGTTCATATAAAGAGTAGTCACCCTAAAAGCAGTGAGTTTCTAACAAAGTTTTCTAATCGAACAATATAGTGCTGAAGCTAACGCGATTGGATTTGATGCTGAAGGGATTGTCTGCACGAAAATATGTTAGCCTGTTGTAATAATTTACGGCCCCGAGAAGATAGGGGCAATAACTTGCGAGACTGTTTTGACCAATAACTATATCCTTCGCCGCTTGCGCTATACCTTTGAATATAATGATCGACAAATGATTGCGCTGTGGGCCAGTGCAGAATGCGCTGTAACTCGAGAGCACATAAGTCAATGGCTAAAGAAAGACGATGATCCAGACTTCGTTAACTGTCCAGATAAAAAGTTTGCCAGTTTTCTCAATGGTATGATTAATAAGTTGCGTGGCAAGAAAGATGGTCCTCAAGCTTTGCCCGAAAGTCGTTTAAATAATAATATTATTTTGCGTAAGCTGAAGATTGCGCTGAACCTTCGAGACGATGATATTTGTGAGCTAATGGCATTAGGTGGCTATCGTGTCAGCAAATCCGAGTTGAGCGCATTCTTTCGTAAAGTAGGCCACAAACATTATCGTGAGCTGCAAGATCAAATGCTGCGCAAGTTTATTCAGGGCATGCAGCGAAAATACCGTGATAGCACAGATGCTGATGAGACTGCGGTTCCTGCATCTCCCGTCCATAGTAAGGAAGACTCAAACAGCGAAAGCGACCGAAATGTGAACAGTGCTATTTGGAATAAATCAAAAGCGGGTAAGTGACTTATTGACTGGTGGATATCGCGCTACCTCTTGAACGAAAAATACAGGGTTGTAGTGTTTTAAGGCCGCGGTCATTAATACAGTAAAAGCGATGATTAAAAAATAACAATCTACGTCAAGCCTTTACCCTAACAGCCCTAAAAATGATAGGATAGCGCAAATTTTTCTAATCTATTTAGTCAGAGATCAGCGCTGTGCCAATTCAAAAACCAAGCATTAAACCAAATAACCCAAACTTTTCATCAGGGCCTTGTAGTAAAAGGCCTGGTTATGACGTTAACCAGCTCCAATTAGATACCTTAGGTCGATCTCATCGCGCCAAGATTGGTAAGACAGCATTGGAAGCATGCTGTACTGAAACGGCGCGTTTATTGGGTTTGCCTGAAGGTTATCGAGTGGGTGTAGTACCGGGTTCTGATACCGGAGCAATGGAAATGGCGATGTGGTCGATGCTCGGTGCTCGTCCTGTCGATGTTTTTGCGTGGGAATCCTTCGGTAAAGGCTGGATAACCGACATTACAAAACAGCTGAAGTTGGATGATGTTTCTCTCTACGAAGCGGACTACGGTAAACTCCCTGATTTTTCTCAAGCTTCTTCTTCTCACGATATTGTATTTACCTGGAATGGCACGACTTCGGGTGTCAAAGTTGAAGACGCCAACTGGATAGCTGACGATCGTGAAGGTTTGACGATTTGTGATGCAACCTCGGCAGTGTTTGCCATGGATATGCCCTGGGAAAAACTGGACGTAATCACATTTAGCTGGCAGAAAGTACTTGGCGGTGAAGGTGCTCACGGCATGCTGATACTTAGCCCTCGAGCTGTCGAGCGCTTGGAAAGCTATACGCCACCTTGGCCAATGCCCAAATTATTCCGTATGACCAAGGCAGGGAAGTTGGTTGAAGGTATTTTTAAAGGTTCAACTATTAATACTCCGTCAATGCTTTGTGTTGCCGATTATTTAGATGCTTTATCCTGGGTTGATGGCTTGGGCGGGGTACCTGCTTTGATCAAGCGCTCAGAAGAGAATTTGGCTGCTGTTGAGCGTTTTGTTGATGCGCATGATTGGATTCACTTTTTGGCTGAAAATAAAAGTACTCGTTCCAATACAAGTGTTTGTTTGGTGCTAGACTTAGAAAAAGACGCACTGAAGAAGATGGTCGCATTGCTAGAGCAGGAAGGTGTAGCCTACGATATAGGCTCATATCGCGATGCTCCTGATGGCCTACGAATCTGGTGTGCAGGTACGATCGAGAGCAGCGACGTTGACGCGCTTATGCCTTGGCTTGAGTGGGCCTATCATAGCTCGCAAGCTTAAGTAAAAGATAGGAGCTAGGCGCTTAATGCGCCTATACTGTTTTTGCTTATAGGGATATCTCGATCAATTGAATATTGCACTGTAACTGGTGCGCCAAGTGACGGGATTAAATATGGATATCAGCAGTTTAGTAACAGCCTTCATTATCATTTTTGCGATTTTTTATATCATTCGTATTTTCAATACCTTGGTAGCTTTAAAAAATCGCTATCAAAACTCTTTCTCTCAAATTGAAGTTCAGCTTAAGCGTCGTTATGACTTGATTCCTAATCTAGTCGAGACGGCTAAGGCTTATCTAACACATGAGCGTGAAACGCTGGAAGCGGTTATATCGGCTCGTAATCAAGCTCTGGCAGGCCTTAAAGCAGCATCCGCTAATCCTTCTAGTGCGGGAGCGTTGCAGGAACTTGCTAAAAGTGAAGGTTTATTACAAAGTGCTTTAGGAAGTCTAAATGTGGCTGTAGAGGCTTATCCGGAACTGAAGGCTAGTGATAACATGAGCCAGCTTTCTGAAGAGCTGACTAGCACCGAGAATCGTGTGTCCTTTGCGCGTCAGTCCTTTAATGATTCAGTTACTGAATATAATCAATATCGTCAAAGCTTCCCTCAAAACCTTTTTGCTACCAGCTTTGGTCACAGAGAAGACGCGACGCTTCTAGAGTTTGAAGACTCGGCACAAATTCAATCGGCTCCCAAAGTTTCATTCTAGACAATGAACTTCTATAAAGCGCAAGATGATGCCAGGAAACAAACCTTATGGTTGTTGGCATTGTTTACCATTGCTGTCGTCTTATTGGTTTTGCTTACAAACCTCTGTGTCGCGTTTTTCGTTTTATACAGTAACCCAGAGTATGCACTGGATGGAGTGAATCCGATTGCTGATGCAGGCGGGAACATTTTTCAGTGGTGCGAAAACCTGATCACCGCACTAGGTTGGAAAAAATTTACCTGGACGACGCTTCTCGTCGTAGGCGTCTTGGCGATGGCTATGCTGTTCAAATGGCTCTCTTTGCGAGACGGAGGAAGGGTTGTCGCTGAAGCTTTGGGCGGTCGACCTGTTCTGACAAACTCAAGCCAGGCTCAGGAAAAGCGCTTACTAAATGTTGTCGAGGAGATTGCTTTGGCCGCGGGTATCCCAGTGCCACAAGTTTATTTGCTTGAAAAAGAACCAGGTATTAATGCCTTTGCCGCCGGTTTGTCGGTTGAGGATGCCGTTATTGGCGTCACACAAGGTTGTTTGGATACTTTTAACCGAGATCAGCTGCAGGGAGTTATTGCTCACGAATTTAGCCATGTTCTTAATGGCGATATGCGCCTGAACATGAAGTTACTGGTTGTCTTGCATGGCATTCTAATGATTAGTGAAAGTGGTCATATGGTGATGCGTATGACGAGTCAACGAGGGCGTCGCTATCGTAGCTATGGTCATGGCCGAAATAATGGCGGCGTGGTTGCGGGCCTGTTTGCATTTGGTTTGTGCCTATGGCTACTTGGCTCGATTGGCCAGTTATTTGGCATGATCATAAAGTCTGCTGTAAGCCGTCAGAGAGAGTTTTTGGCCGACGCCTCTGCAGTGCAGTTTACCCGAAACCCCAATGGTATTGGTGAGGCCTTGAGTTTGATTGGTGGTGCCACTGCCCAGTCACAAGTTGTGCATCATGGCGCTCATGAAGTGAGCCACTTGTTCTTTTCTCGCATCGGATCTCCTAGGCGCTACTTCACCCAGTTTTTTGCTACGCACCCGCCATTAGAAGAACGGATTCGCAGAGTTATGCCACGGTGGAGCGGCCGTTTTATGAAGCCTTCTTCACTAGAGCGGGAAGCAAGTGTTTTATCCGGTAGTGGTGAAACTGTATCGTCTTTTGCTGGGAGTGAGCAAGTAGTAGAACCAACAATAGGCGAGCAAAAAGCTGAATCTGCAAAACCTGTAGAGCATAAACCGATAGAGTTTGAGCCGGCATTTAGTCAGGATGGTGTTTTCAAGTCAGCTTATGATTTGCTTGTTGGTAAAGCTCACGAACCCAGTGAAGCGCCTGCCTTAATGTGTGCTGTCTTGCTTGATGAGCAGGAAGCTGTCGTCAAAAAACAGCTTAAGATCGTTAGTTCAAGCCAAAAAGGTTCACCTCAAAAGATTGGTGGTGATCTTGCAGATTCAGTTGCTGACATGATCAAGCCTTTAGCTGAGCTAAACTCCGAGCAGCGCTTGGAGATTGTTGAACTAAGCATACCCGCATTAAAGCTGATGTCTTTAGTGCAATATCGTCATTATCGTTCTTTGTTTCTGGAACTAATTCATGCTGATGGAAAAATTGATGTTTTTGAGTGGCTGATTTTCCAGCTCCTTAAGCAGCATTGTGATCGATATTTTGGCTTGTCGCGTCCAGAAAAACCAAAATATAAAGACATTAAGAAAATTGCTTCTCTTTACCAAGTTGTGCTGTCCCGTATTGTCTATTATGGCTTGGAACGTGAGCAAGCAACTTATCAGCAAGCCTTCAAAGAAGGTTGTGAGGCTGCAAGCGTTGCCGGGATTACCTTGCTACCAATAAGTGACTGCCAATCAGCAAGGTTTACTCGAGCAGTGCATGACTTGGGCTTGGCCTACCCATTGTTAAAACCACGGTTATTGAAAGGTTTGCTCGCGGCTGCCAAATCCGATGCAGTTGTCACGGCAAAGCAGAGTTACTTGATAAAAGGTGTTGCCGCCGTGATGGATTGCCCCTTTGGTGGTGTAGAGAGTTAGTCACAAGCACCTATTATAGAGCTTGGGTGGCTCGCAATACTGCGTGACCTGAACTATAAATAATCAAGGCCTTCTAAAAGTTTCACCTGCTAGAGAGTCTTGATGTACGCAAAGAATAAAAATAACAAAACTCACTGTTCAACATGTGAGGTTCGTCGTGCCTGAAGGTGAGGCTAATATTCTGATTGGTAATGAGGTGTCTGAGCCGGTAGCCAAGAGCTTCGGAAAATCTCTTAGCTTCAAGCTGACTTTCTGGTTTTTAGTTCTGGCAATCGTGCCAATGATCTTGATCGCCTCTATGAGCTATTATCAAGCTTATTCAAGCTTGCGACAAGCAGCTGTTGATGAGTTGGTTCAGGCCGCTGACCTTAATGAGCGCTTCATTCGAAGCTGGTTCAACTATCGTTTTACCGATGTCACCTTACAGGCAGGAGTGCCGACCCACAAAGACCTACTGATTTCACTTCGAGAGGGTTACGAGCACAGCAATACTGATTTATTCACTTACGTGCACAGCTCAGACTGGCAGGCACGGGTAAAAGGCCAGGAAGACAGTATTGTTGCGATAGGCGCTGCTTATCCCTATGTTTACGATATATTCTTAATCGATAATCAAGGCAATATTCTGTATACCATTGAGCATGAAGATGACTTTGGTACCAATCTTTTCGACGGGCGCTATGCCCAGACAAAGTTTTCGTGGCTTGTGCAGTAAACACTCAAACAGAAGAAAACGCTTTTTTCAGATATCGAACGCTATGCGCCATCTAAGGGGCGCCCAGATGGTTTTATTGCGGCACCGATCTTTTCGGGTGACGGCGCAGTTATCGGTTCTTTTGCTATTCAAATTAGATTAGAGCAATTGATAAACCTGCTGTCACGAGATTTGGCGAAAATTAATGCTTCACATTATCTAGTCGGTGCCGACGGCTTGCTTAGAACCAGTATCGATGATCAGTCAGAGATTCTGGAGCGAACTATCGCAACTGAACAATTCGAAAAGTGGCGAAAGGAGCATGCAGTAGGTGCTGAAGAAGGCGTTGTATCAAAAGCTTATAGGTGTAAAAAAACTTCAGAATTCCAAACTCATGACTTGGAGCATGACTATGAAGAGGCTTTCGAATATGTGGGGCCGAATGGTGAAGAGGTAATTGGTATTCATCACTCGGTACGCATATTTAATATTGAGTGGAGTTTGATCAGCGAGGTAGATAAGAAAGAAGCTTTGGCTTCGGCGTATTGGCTAAAACAGATAGTAACGGTATTTGTCATACTGACCGGGCTGCTTAGTATTGTCTTGGCTTTGTGGCAGGCACGACGAGTTTCTAGGCCCATTACAAAGCTTGTAGAAGCAACAATGGCTGTTGCGGCAGGAGAGATGGATCAGCGAGTCGAGATTGATAGCAATGATGAAATAGGACGCTTGGCTGAAGCGTTCAATCATATGCTGGTAATGAGGCAAATGCATGAAAAGGCTTTAGAGGCGAGTGATCAAGAATCTAAGTATGCATTGGCAGCATTAGAGCAGAAGACTAAAGAGCTTATCGTTGCCCGGGATGAGGCCGAGTCTGCTGTTAGAGCCAAAAGCGAGTTTTTAGCCAGCATGAGCCATGAAATACGTACACCAATGAATGGTGTCTTAGGTATGTTGGGGCTGCTAATTAATAGTGAGCTTAATAAAGAGCAGCATCATCAAGTGACCTTAGCTCGATCGAGTGCTCATTCTTTGCTCGCTGTGATCAATGATATTCTGGACTTTTCCAAGATCGAAGCCGGTAAGTTGGATATTGAAGTTCTAGAGTTTAACTTGCGCTCAATGATTGGCGAATTTTCTGAAGCCATCGGTCATCGCCCTTGTGAAGACGATGTTGAATTGATTATTGACGTTGTTGATGTTGAACATAGCCTGGTAAAAGGGGACCCCGGAAGAATTAGGCAAATTCTATCAAACCTGGTGGGTAATGCGATTAAATTCACTCACGAAGGCGAGATCTATGTGAAAGTGTCGCTAACTCCTGAGCTCTCTGCAGATGGTCGAGACCTCCTTCGCCTAAATTGTTCAGTATCCGATACCGGTATAGGTATTCCAAAAGATAAAATAGCGGAGTTGTTCGACTCATTCACTCAAGTCGATGCCTCAACGACCAGAAGGTATGGTGGCAGTGGTCTAGGGCTGGCGATTGTTAAGCAGTTATGCGAAATGATGGGAGGCGGCATCTCTGTTAAAAGCGAGGCGGGTAAGGGGAGTTGTTTCAGATTTAACCTTTTGCTTGAAACAAGTGAACAATCTCAAACGGTTAGCCCCGATGTCGATATCAAGGGGGCTGATATCCTGATTGTTGATGATAATACCAGTCATCGGGAGTTTTTGACGCGTCAGCTAACAGTATGGGGAGCAAATGTAGCGCAGGCTGATTCAGCTAGCGACGCCATGGATATGTTGACCAAGGCTGCTCAGGATAGTGAAACTATTCGGTATAAAGCTATATTTATTGATATGGATATGCCGCGTATAGATGGTGTTGAACTGGCGAAAAGGCTTAGAGAGGAAGAGGGTTTGTCTGAGACAAACCTAGTGATGATGACATCCTTGCAGAACCGGGGCGACTCACAGTTTTTTTCAGACTTGGGTTGTCGTGCCTATTTTCCAAAACCAACCACGACCTTAGATTTGTTCGACTCTCTTAATATTATTTTCTCAGAAGAGAGTGTGTGTAAGGGTGGGCAAGAGGCGGGTGATCATGATCGTGGCTTGAAGCATGGCGGTATTCATCAGAATCAGGATAGCCTACCAGGTGGCTACCAGTGGCCGGATAATACCCGTATTCTTTTGGTCGAAGACAACCATGTCAATCAAATGGTTGCTTTAGCATTGCTGGATATATTGAAGCTCAGTGCTGATTTGGCCGATAGTGGGTTGGTTGCTTTGCAAAATTCGCCAGACAATTTGCCGTATAGCCTGATTCTTATGGATTGTCAGATGCCAGGTATGGATGGCTATGAAGCAACACGAGAAATAAGAGGTGGTGCGGCTGGAATTCGTTATAAAGATATCACTATTATGGCGATGACAGCGAATGCAATGAAGGGCGATAAGGAACGCTGCCTTGAAGCAGGAATGAATGATTATTTATCCAAGCCTATCGATACTGAGGTTTTGGAAAGAAAGCTCTATTTTCACCTTGTGGCGGGTGTTGATCAGAAGGCAGCCCAAGTAGGTGAAATTGTAAAAGTGAGCGAAAGTTGTGATTTAAGTGAAGAGGCTTCTGCAATAGTTGAAGAGGCAGTACCAGATGAAACGAAGGGGGTTGAGTTGCAGATTTGGGATGAAAGTGATGTATTACGCAGGGTAATGGGGAAGTCCAAAATCCTGAAAGTTATGATAGCTTCGTTTTTGAGTGATATGCCGCAGTATGTTGATACTCTGCAATCAGATATCGATAAAGGCGATCTGGAAGCGGCAGGAAATAGCGCGCATGCTCTAAAGGGCGTTGCTGCCAATTTGAGTGCCTTGGCGCTCGCTGAGGCAGCAAAGAAAATTGAGATAGCTTGCAAAGACGGGCAGCCTATCGAAAACATATTACCTATGCATCAAGAATTTATGGATGTTTACCCTAAAACCCGTGAGATGCTGATGGCTTGGAAAGAGCCTGAATAGGCTCTTTCCCGGCGCTAGCTAGACCTTAAGCGATGGTGTCTTTCAGGTAGGTATTCAGGAATTTGCTTTCTGGGTCAAAGCTGCGTCTTAGCTCAATAAAATCATTCCATTTTGGGTAGCTTTTCTTGAACTCTTCGCGGCTAAATGTATTAAGCTTGCCCCAGTGAGGTCGTCCTCCATACTTTCGAAAAATTGGCTCAATTGCTTTAAACATCGGTTGGTAATCTTCTTCAAAATAACGATGCACTGCGATGGATATGGAGTCACGTTGATAAAAGGGGCTTAACCAGGCTTCTTCACCTTTAATGAAGCGACACTCAATAGGAAAGAATGCTTCACTAAAGTGTTTTTCAATGGTGTCTCTTACTTCACCTAAGGCTTTGATTCCTTCTTCTACGGGAAGATGATATTCCATTTCATTAAAGCGGACGTTTCTATCATTGGCGTAAATAGCGTAGGAATGGTCAATATTTGTATGTGTTTCAAGGGTCTTCATATAGGTGCCGATAATCAACTCGCGCAGTTGACTCGACCAGCCCAAGTAGTCTCTGGCGGCTTTAAGGTCCATAATGCCGCTGTTACCATCAATTTCCTCTGACGATGAGGGGGGCTCATTGGTGATATTTAAGGTGTCAGTGAGCGCCATGCCGGTGAAGGGGAAATAGAAGAATTCAAAGTTCCGGTTGTCCTTGGCAAGTTTATGGGCTTGCTCAGTGACGTCTTCAAAACTCATCCATTGTGCTTCGCGTATAAGGTTAAATGGCGCCTGGTTTTGCATCGTGATTGAGGTGATGATACCGAGGCTTCCCAGGCCAACCTGAGCTGCCCTAAATAGCTCGGGATTGTGCTCATTAGAACATTGAACAAGATCACCTTGTGGGCTAACCATTTCAAGGCCTATGACATAGCTCGATAGGCTTCCTAATGACATGCCTGTGCCATGCGTTGCGGTGCTGATGGCGCCAGCAAGGGTTTGCTGGTCAATATCTGGCATATTAATTAGCGCTTGATGGTTTTCGTTGAGTATAGGGCCGCACTCACTAAGTAAAGTTCCGGAATAGAAAGTGGCTTGCTGCTTTTCTTTATCAATGCTTTTTAAACCGGATAGTCGCCGGGTAGAAAGCAGTATGTCATTAGTAGGAACCAATGCAGAGAAGGAGTGGCCGCTGCCCAAGGCCCGGATGCCGGGTTGCTTTTGCCGAATCAGAGTTTGCAGCTCAGCAATAGAGGCGGGCGCTAAGCGTTCGCTCGGAACGCATTTTTGATTGCCAGACCAGTTTTTCCAAGGGAAGCTTTTTGTGCTTGTAGAAGCCTGGGCATTGATTGCCAGCATGCTACTCAGTGGAAGAGAGCTGGTAAGCGTAGTGGCGATAAGTGACTTTAGTAAGCTACGTCTATTCATGGCCGCATCCTTATAACTGTTGTTCAAGGGGCTTACTCATATAACGAATAAGCTTTACGAAATGATCAGGAGTGCACTCAAAGCACTGACCACCTGGCGGCATACCACCGGAGCCGTTGATAGCTTTTTCAACGCTGGCGTCAATCCCGTTTTCGAGAATCTTATTCCAGGTCTTGGAGTCCCCCGTGAGTGGCGCTCCAGTGCCAGAATTTGCGTGGCAATTTTTACAGCTCTGCTGATAAATACGCTGTAAGTCCTTAGGCAACGACTGGGCTGACCATGAGATGTTTTTAAAACCCTCGGGCGAGTCACTGCTGCAAGCAGTCATATTGATGCTTAGGAATAATAATACTAGAAAGGTGATCTTGAGATGGGTCATGCTTGCCTCCTGTTATATTTGCTCAGGCATGGAGAGTGCTCATGCTAGGCCATAGAAAAGGAGGATAACACAAAACATGAATAATATTCATGTTTTGTGTTTGGCTTTGATTAAAGTGTGATCAAATGCCGTTTGGGCCTTTAGAGATTGTAGCCAGTTTCTTCATGGTCAACGACATCAAGGCCTTGGACTTCTTCTTCATCTGTCGTGCGTAAAGGTGTAAAGATTGCGACGAGTTTAAGAATGATCCAGGTAACAACCGCTGTATAAACGATGGTAGAAATTACGCCAACAGCTTGAACGCTAAGCTGGCCAGCCATTGACTCGATTCCGTCTGCAAAACCGTAACCACTGAAAACGCCAAGGCTTGTTGCAGAGAAGATACCAGCAAACAAAGTACCGATAATGCCGCCAACGCCGTGAACCGGGAATACATCTAATGAATCATCAATTTTCAACACGCGTTTTACGTACTGAACTGCGTAAAAGCATGTTATGCTCGCCATAATACCGATTAATAATGCGCCACCAGGGCCAACAAAACCAGAAGCAGGAGTAATGGTACCCAGGCCTGCGACCATACCTGTTACGCCACCCAGAGCGCTTGGCTTACCGAACTTTTTCCACTCGATAGCTAACCAGGTAAGCGTACCCGCTGCAGCAGAAATATGTGTGGAAAGCATTGCCATCGCTGCATTACCGTCAGCGGCCAAAGCACTACCACCGTTAAAGCCGAACCAGCCAACCCAAAGCATACCTGCGCCTGTTACAGTCATTGTCATGTTATGAGGAGGCATCGCTGTTGTTGGGAAGCCTTTTCGAGGGCCGATCACAATCGCTGCAACCAGCGCTGCAACACCTGCAGTAATGTGAACTACCGTACCGCCCGCGAAGTCGTATAGACCCATATCAGCTAACCAGCCGCCGCCCCAGACCCAGTGAGTAATAGGTACGTAGACAGCTAATAACCAGATTGCGCTGAAAAGAACCATTGCAGAAAAACGCATACGCTCTGCGAAACCACCCACAATTAGTGCGGGTGTAATGACTGCGAAGGTCATTTGAAATAGCATGAATAAGGATTCTGGAATGTCGCCCGCTAAAGACTCACGAGTTACGCCAGATAGCATAACTTTGCTGAAGTCACCGATAAAGTTGTTGCCTTCCGTAAACGCCAGGCTGTAGCCTACGATGAACCATAATAATGAAGAAATACCTGCAATCGCAAAGCACTGCATTAGCACCGATAGAACGTTTTTGCTTCGAACCAAGCCGCCATAAAACAATGCTAGGCCTGGTAGGGTCATAAACAATACCAAGGCTGTAGAGGTAAGGATCCAGGCGGTATTTGCGCCGTTAAGCGCATCTTCAGCAAAAGCCAAAGACGGTGCTAGCAGTGATGCAGCTAGCAGGAAGAGTTTGTTCATGAGAGAGCTCCTGATTTTTAAAAAGAGTAAAGAGTTTGTTTTTAATTCGATTCTGTTTAGAGGGCGTCGTTGCCGGTCTCGCCTGTGCGGATGCGAATGGTTTGTTCCATAGGGCTGACAAAGATCTTACCGTCGCCGATTTTTCCAGTGTTTGCTGCTGAAATAATGGCTTCAATGGCTTGGTCTACAGCGTCTTCTGCAACGGCAATTTGTAGTTTTAGTTTTGGAATGAAATCGATCACGTATTCGGCACCACGGTAGAGCTCTGTGTGGCCTTTTTGACGACCAAAGCCTTTAACTTCTTCGATAGTCATGCCGTGATGCCCTAATTCGGTGAGTGCTGATCTGACGTCATCTAGTTTGAAAGGTTTAATGATTGCCGTAATTAATTTCATATGTAGCCCTGTATGTCTGAGTCGCTTAATAAATGGCGTAATTAGTTCTTGCCTAAGCGATATTTATCGTTTTTATATTGTTTTTCGTATGGCGCCGGAGTTCTTTTGGTGCAAAAATTAATTTTCAAAATTGCACTGTTATAAGGCAGTGCAAAATTAATTAAATTGAAATTGGATTTCAATAGCAGGAGAGGAAATTCTTGAATTTATCGTATATTGCTTGTATGTGTGCACTAACGTAGCGCTAAAAACAATGATCAGCACTAAAAGCGTGCATTATTATTTCTGGGTTTGAGTTTTTTGAGTCGCAATGTTTGACGTGAGCTTGGTCGAGATATTAGTGCACTTTTTATTTAGAGTAATTTAATTCTATCGTACATAATAGGGTTTAGTATTCACAACAGAAGGTATTCGCGGGTAATGGATATTCACATCTATATAGATAGCTCATCCTATTCAGATATTGATATTGAAGAAATTTCTCAAGATCTACTCGCTGAACTAAGTGCTTGGCTCAATAATAAGACTTCTATTAGTTTGTTGGATTTTCGACCTGAAGAATGTCTAGAGGACTGGAAGCTTGGTGTTGCATTACGGGTGAAATCCAAATTTAAACTAAAAGAACCGCTAAATTTTTTATATGATCTTGCTAAAAAATACCAGTGCGAATTTGTTGTTTCTGAGTACGATGCTAAGTCTGAGAGTTCTGAAGCCGTTTGCTATTTTGGCTTTGAAGAGGGGCGGCCAGATCTCTATGAAATAGCAAATTACCTAGGCTTATGATGCTTGGGTGTGATCAACGAAGTTTTGCGTATCAATAGTCTGACTTCTATTGGCTTTCGATTCGCTTGCCAGGGCTTTTAATGCCAGTTTTATATCTGAAGCTATCATTTTTATATTTCACCTATTTTGCCTTGCTAGGTGTCATGGCGCCTTACTTGGGGCTATATCTCGATAGTAAGGGCTTCAGCTTATTAGAAATCTCCCAGCTGCTTTCCTTATTGATGATAACGAAGGTGCTTGCTCCCTTACTGTGGGGCGCATTGTCTGATCGTTTTAGTAACAATGTCTTTCTGGTTCGTTTTGGGACGCTAATGACACTTGTCTGTTATAGCGGCTTTTTCTTTGCCAGCACATTTCAGGCTTACGCACTAGTCATCGTGTTGTTTAGTTTCTTCTGGAATGCGGTCTTGCCACAGATAGAGGTCGTAACGCTTTTTAATCTGGGTAGTAAGAAAGAGTTGTATGGGCGGATACGGCTATGGGGTTCAGTCGGGTTTATCTTTAGTGTTATGGGATTCGGTATAGTATTTGATATTTGGGGGATTGCATATTTTCCTATAAGTTTGCTCTGTGTGATCGCGTTGATTTTTGTTAGCAGCTTAGTTCATTTTGAGGAACCGAAAAGAACGCAAAGCCATGATGAAGCTAGCCATGGCTTTATGGTGTATTTAAAGCGACGTGATATTCAGCAATTCTTTATCGTCTGCTTTTTATTGCAGGTTTCTCACGGCGCTTACTACACTTATTTTAGTATCTACATGGAATCTTTGGGTTATAGCACTGCGCAGGTTGGGGCGCTATGGAGTTTAGGTGTTATTGCTGAAGTGCTTCTCTTCATTTATATGCATCGCTGGTTTGCCATGCACTCGATACGTTTGATTATGGCTATTTCCTTGATACTAACTGCTTTCAGGTGGGTCGTAACAGGGCTGCTTGCAGAATACTGGATGGTAATTGTTATCGTACAATGTATTCATGCATTTTCTTTTGGAGCGATGCATGCGACAGCGATCAAATTTGTTCATCAGCGATTCAAACTCAGGCACCAGGGGCGGGCGCAGGCACTTTATAGTAGTTTGGGTTTCGGTGCGGGCGGTGCGGCAGGTGCTTATTTTAGTGGCGTAGTCGTATCTGAATATGGCTATTACTGGACCTTTATTATTAGTGGTCTTGTTGCGCTCGCCGCCGTATTTTTTGTTTACTCTCTCAGATTTAAAACTAGTCATTTTAGCTAAGTTTTAGTCAGTTATATCTCTTGTTTTTATACGCGCTGATTGTTTTGCCAATTACTTGGAATCGGTGTCGAAAAAAAAATTCCCTATAAGTTGGTGGAATGAAGAATTTGCGTCTA
>NZ_LWFZ01000392.1:0-434 GCF_001635225.1 Oleiphilus sp. HI0086 | reverse complement strand
AAAAAGAAGGTCTTCGGGCAGATAGCGAATTTTCGATCTCGCAGAGAAATCACCCTGAAGCCTTGGGCCATCCGCTGACTCACCCTTCCATTACCACTGATTACTCGGAAGCTTTATTAGAGCTAATTACACCGGTTGAAGACTCTAGAGAAGGCCTGCTAAAAACATTGCAAGATACGCATAAGTTTGTTGCTAGCAATATTGGCAATGAAGTTCTCTGGTCTGGCAGCATGCCCTGCAAGCTTGATGGCGAGCACAGCATTCGTATTGCTGAATATGGCGACTCCAACATTGGACGCTTGAAGTACGTCTACCGGGAAGGTCTAGGCCATCGATACGGCCGAACCATGCAAAGCATTGCGGGCCTGCACTTCAACTTCTCGATCAATGACTCCCTTTGGCTTAATCTAAAAGAAGCGCATGGCAATAAAGAG
>NZ_LWFZ01000391.1:0-325 GCF_001635225.1 Oleiphilus sp. HI0086 | reverse complement strand
GTTCAGTGCTCAGACAGTATCGTCAACTACGTCTACCGGCTGGCAACATTGAGTCGTTTAAAAAGCAATGAAACACACGGTTTATCGCCTCGCGCAAATATATCTCTGATTCAAGCGGCTAAAGCCTGGGCACTTATTGAAGGCAGGGACCATGTTTTACCTGATGATATTCAGGCAGTCTTTCCAAGCGTCGCAGAACACCGCCTGTCTAACGGACAAGCAAAGCAAAGCAACCCTTTGAGCCAAAACATTTTAAAATCTGTTGATATTTTTTAAACTATCCCCATTAACAGTTTATTATTCTGCGAGCCCCTATATCTGTAGC
>NZ_LWFZ01000390.1:0-670 GCF_001635225.1 Oleiphilus sp. HI0086 | reverse complement strand
TGCCATGCCCTACGTCAGCATAGCCTACGGTTTATCACTCTCTCTTACTTATTGCTTCGGCCTAGTCAGTCTACCCGCAATATTCCTAGCCCCAGTCGCTTTATCACAAGCATCTAACGCATGGTTTGACGGTGATATAGAACTTAGTACTGCAGTACTGTTTTCGTTAAGCCTTTGCATGCAAAGTTATGTGCTCCGGAAGTCATTCCAGCTCTCTATTACCAAGGGTAATCCTTTATCAAACAGTAAAAACCTGATCCTTTATATTTCCCACAGCGTAATAATTAGCGCCTTAATCAGCACATTGCTCGGTGTCAGCTTGCTCACCAATGACGGCGACAGCACACTAGACCTAAGGGTAATAGCCTACTTATGGATTTCCAATGTTATTAGTCTGACCACCATTCCAAGCATCGTGTTCGCGGCACAAAACCATGCACAACGTATCAAGCAAAACACACATCCTTTAGAGTGGTTTGTTTNGCTTTCAATCTCGATCCTCAGCATTTATTTTACCACCAAGGAAAAGCCTCACTTTATACTTCTAATCATTCCATTCTTAATGTGGGCTTCAACCAGATTTAACCAGCTCGCTTGCACTATTGCTATTTTCGTACCTGGGATTATCACTCTGCACCTCCTTAACGCCGGGACACTGACACAGCAATTA
>NZ_LWFZ01000389.1:0-660 GCF_001635225.1 Oleiphilus sp. HI0086 | reverse complement strand
CTCTTAAAGGCACACTATATTTCCCGGCAAATTCAACCGCCCTAATCTGCAAAACCTTAGAGCCCAAACTCGCCATTTCTATCATTTCTTCAAATGTCACTTTTTCCATACGGCGCGCACTATCAACAACCCTTGGGTCCGTTGTATACACTCCGTCGACATCTGTATAAATCTGACATTCATCCGCTTTGAGCGCAGCCGCTAGAGCAACAGCAGTGGTATCTGACCCGCCACGACCAAGCGTCGTAATATTATGATCCTCATCAACTCCCTGAAAACCAGCAACAACCACAACTTTACCCGCAGACAAGGCCTCGCGCATTCGCGACTCATCAATATCCTGTATTCTTGCCTTCATATGAGACTGATCAGTCAAAATACGAACCTGACCACCTGTCATAGACATTGCATCACAATCAATCTGCTGCAAAGCCATACTCAACAAAGCAATCGTCACCTGCTCACCGGTCGACACCAGCACATCCATTTCACGAGGTACAGGATCCTTAGATATTGCATCGGCCAATGATATTAACCTGTTAGTCTCTCCACTCATTGCAGAGACAACCACTACAACATCATCACCTGAATCTCGAAACTTTTTTACTTTCTCTGCCACAGCTTGGATACGCTCAGTCGTACCGACTGAAGTACCGCCAT
>NZ_LWFZ01000388.1:0-385 GCF_001635225.1 Oleiphilus sp. HI0086 | reverse complement strand
GTGCATCACAGTGAGGGCACTGGGCGAGCCAACCGCAGCTATTACACATTAGTGTTGGTGAAAAGCCTCTGCGGTTTTGGAATATGATTACTTGGTTGCCTTGAGCAAGCTCTTCTCCGATTCGCTGCTTCAAGGGGCGAGAACAACCATTCTCCAGAGGACGGCTGCGGATATCGATTAGAAACATTTCCGGTGTTTGGCCTGCGCCGGCGCGTTCTTGCATTAAAGCTAGCTGATAGCGACCTAGCTTAACGTTATAGAGGCTTTCAAGTGATGGTGTTGCACTTCCTAGCACCACTTTGCATTGTTCAATCTGTCCGCGTTTGACTGATAGATCTCGTGCTGAATATTTGAAATTATCAATCTGCTTGTAGGAGGGGTCATG
>NZ_LWFZ01000387.1:0-469 GCF_001635225.1 Oleiphilus sp. HI0086 | reverse complement strand
GTTGCAATAGCTGGTAAATCTTAGCGGCAGTTTGCTTTTCTTGCTGGCTAAGGTAACCATTGCGAGAGCTGCGGGCTAGACCTGACTCTTCCCGAGATGTTGGGACGCCAATGATAGAAACAGGCATACAAAGGTCGGAAACCATCTTGCGAATAATCGCTAATTGTTGGAAGTCTTTTTCACCAAATACTGCAATATCTGGTTGCACCATATTAAATAGCTTGGTGACGACGGTGGCGACACCAATGAAGTGACCGGAACGACTGGCGCCGCAGTGATAATCTCCGAGAGCAGGCACATCCACTCTGGTTTCTTCAGCTAAGCCGTTTGGATAGATCTCGCTAACAGGTGGTGCGAACAAGACATCACAATATCTACTACGTAAGTGCTTACTATCATCTTCAAGTGTTCTAGGGTAGGCATCAAGATCCTCGTTCTCACCAAACTGCATAGGATTTACAAAGATACT
>NZ_LWFZ01000386.1:0-572 GCF_001635225.1 Oleiphilus sp. HI0086 | reverse complement strand
GAACAGTCAGTAATTGCTGGATATCATAGAAGTGCAAGCCAGTAGTTGGTTCGTCAAGGATGTAGAGGGTTTTACCTGTATCTCGCTTGGAAAGCTCTTTAGCTAGTTTGACACGCTGGGCTTCGCCGCCAGATAGTGTAATCGCACTTTGACCAAGTCTGATATACGACAGGCCAACATCCATTAAGGTCTGAAGCTTTCGGGCAATAAAGGGAACCGCGTCAAAGAATTCACGCGCATCTTCGATAGTAAGGTCCAGAACTTCGTGGATATTCTTCCCTTTATAGGTGATATCTAGTGTTTCCCTGTTGTATCGCTTGCTCTTACAAACATCACAAGGGACATAGACATCAGGTAGAAAGTGCATTTCTACTTTTGTGACGCCATCACCCTGACAGGCCTCACAGCGGCCACCCTTAACATTGAAGCTAAAGCGGCCTGGTTTATATCCACGAGACCTTGCCTCGTGAGTGCCAGCAAATAACTCTCTGATAGGTGTAAACAGTCCTGTATAGGTCGCGGGGTTTGATCTTGGGGTGCGTCCGATCGGGCTCTGATTAATATCGATAACT
>NZ_LWFZ01000385.1:0-407 GCF_001635225.1 Oleiphilus sp. HI0086 | reverse complement strand
GCACCTACTCCTTTTTACCGACTTTCAGTTTTCAGTGTGGAAATTTGTTCGGCTATAACAATCATGATGAGCCACTAGTTGGCTTCGAGTTATTCAGGCATAAGCGTATTATGTTTGGCCTTGCGGTAACATCGGGACGAACATTTTTGGATCTTGAGAATATTAGCGCTGATATGGAAGAGTTGTACTGGGGCATTGATGAAAATAGGGATAGGTCTATTGAGGCTGGCTTTATCTTCCGTTTCTTTTCCCGTGTTGGACTTGTTGAGATTAAGGCTTTTCACGATGTCATCAGCACCTATTCTGGCCCACGATCTTCAATTAGCTGGTCTCGTCCTTTCCCAGACACTGGGAATTGGACAATCACACCTCGCATGTTTATTAAGCATTATGGTACGAAATACAAC
>NZ_LWFZ01000384.1:0-271 GCF_001635225.1 Oleiphilus sp. HI0086 | reverse complement strand
TCTTAGATGGCGACCTGGATCAGTTTATCGAAGCCAGTCTTAAGCAAGGCCTTTAATTTTTAGTTTGCTGCTATCGTCTTCAGTAGTATCCATTAAGTCATGATAAGTTGCGTAAGCCTGGTAGAATTCGATCATTGTGAATTCAGGATTATGACGGGTCGAAAGACCTTCATTTCTGAAGTTACGGTTAATTTCAAACACTCGCTCAAAACCACCTACAACCAAGCGCTTCAAGTACAATTCTGGCGCGATACGCAAGTACATACCGATA
>NZ_LWFZ01000383.1:0-9988 GCF_001635225.1 Oleiphilus sp. HI0086 | reverse complement strand
AAGCAAATAAGAAAAAAATGAATAATGCGGCAACTCCAATTGCAGGAATTCGTTCTAGTAAGCGTTGGTGTCGATATTCCCTGAACTCACTTTCAAGTGACTGAGAAAACTTTATGAAGGGGAAGCGACGCTTGTTTGCATATTCGAGCTGAAGCTCTTCAACGCTTTTTTCGTAATGGCTTGTCATCGTTATTATTGGTCTTTTAAGCGATTAGAGTGAAGCGTTCTATGTTAGTTGGTGTGCAGAACGATGCCAAGTAAGGTCACCGCTCAAATGGGAGAAATGTGATTTGCGTGTTACGAGCGTATGATAACTTTACTTTCATCACTTTCTCTGAGGTAACTGGGTGAGAAACGAAGCTGGATTTGAGTACCTTGGATACCCTCTTGAGAGCTCTTAACAACTAGCTCACCGTTCAAGTGCCGACTGCGTTCTTGAATGATGGCCAGGCCATAATGATTTAACTTTTCTGGGTTGCTGGACAGCCCTACTCCATCGTCTTTAATTTCCAGTTGGATGGTTTTGTCAGTTTGCTGAAGTAAGCTAATATCCAGGCGTGTACCCTTGGAGTGGTTGACAGCATTCTGGCTGGCCTCACGAAGAATTTGTAGCACGTGAATTTCCTCAGAAGGACTCAAAGGAATATTCTTCAGTGAATTCTTCAGGTTAATGTGCATCTCGGTTCGCGCTCTCAATTGCTTAATGGTTTGCTCAATTGCGCCATGTAAACCTTTATCATCGATTTTTAAGCGGAAGGTGGTGAGTAGTTCACGTAAGTGACGGTAAGCTGATGAAAGGCCCTCACTCAGCTCATCAATAATTGGCTGTTGCATCTCATACTTTTTCTTATCGTGTGACTTTTGTAAGCGTGTTACTTGAATCTTCAGGTAAGAGAGCGATTGAGCTAGAGAGTCGTGAAGCTCTCGGGCCATTACTGTACGCTCACTAAGCATCGCCAAGCGGTGTTCTTGCTCTTTGGTCTCCTGTAAAGATAAAGCGATGGCTAGTTGGTCAGCGCTAGATTGGACCAATTTTTGTTGCCATAAGAGAAGGGGTTTGTCTTTCGATTGAGGTAATTTGATCACACCATACTGTTTTGCTTGATGAATGACTGGGTATCGATATATCAAAGCATCCTCAGCTAATTGATTGAAAGGTCCGTCACCGCGGCAGCCTTCACAGGTAAAGCGATTGCAAAGCTGTTCATCATCATCATGCATGTCAATCTGCAAATAAGGGCGTTCGCCTTGTGTCGTAAATAGGCAGAGCTCAATATCTTTAACCATTAGTATCATGCCTAGATCATTGATAATTTCTTGGTAATCCAGGCTCTTGTCTTGATCTTCCAGTACTTTCCTGGCAACGCCGAAGGAATATTCTAGGACGGTATTACTTCGTTTTAGTTCTTTGGTTCGTTCTTCAACCCGGCTTTCTAGCTGTTGATAAGTTTCAGCGATTGATTGGCTCATCTGGTTAAAGGTTTGTGCTAGTAAAGCCAGCTCATCTTTACCAGGAATGTCGATGTGCTGCTGGATGTAGCCATCACGAATCATTTTTGCAGCTTCTGTCAGGCGGCCCAGGGGGCTTTCTACACGGTTTTTAAGCAGATAAAAAATCAGGCTACCAACCAAGGTGGTAAACAGCATGGCAAATAATTGGAAGGTTCGAAGTGTGCGAATTTTTGACTCAGCTTCTAGCTGAAGCTCAGATACCAGAATATCGGTTAGATCAACTTGTTTGTTGAGCAAGGTAAGTGTTTCGGGGATTGGTTTTTCACCGTTCTTCAAACGTGGTTTGACGATCTCAAACCAATGCTGGTAGCCGTTTGTAAAAGCTTGTTCCAAGTCAGGGTTTGAAAGGGATGAGTGAAGGTTAGTAAAAAGGGTGTTATTCCAGGTTTGGTCTAGTTTTTCTATTAGCGGCCCGATGTCATTTGGGGAGTGAGTAGCGGTTAAGCCTATATGATAGGTCTGCATGCGCATTGAACCTGAGAGGTTAATCGCATGAGCATCGGAATCGGCTTGCTCTGTCACCCAAAAAGAAAAGAATATCGATAATAAGGTGATACCTATGATGGTAAACAGTGACAAGTTTATGTAACTCATCACTGAGTGAATGAACTGCTGATTGCGTTGTAACACGGGTAATACCCCTAAAAAGCCATAGCCTGATGTAGTAAGGCCGATAAAATAAAAATCTATTATATATCAATATCTTAAAAATAATTCACGATAACCCTAAGTGGGTAGTTTGGCTGTTTTATGACCAGAGCCGCCTGGTGTAAATTGATGCAAATCAATTTCAATATTCTTGCCCCTCCATATACTGAGAGCAATCGCACTAATGGAGTCGTGTTATGTACACAATACTGCCAATGTGCTTTGAATATCAATTGTTCAAAAATAATCGTTTGTTTGGCCATGACAGAAGTTAAGTGATGGGAATAAACAAACAAGGGTGAGGAACCACAAATGAGTCAGTTTTTAGACAGGTTACGTTTTTTCAAAACGAAAAAGCAGGACTTTGCCTCAGGGCATGGCGTAACAACCAACGAGGATCGTGGCTGGGAGGATGGCTATCGCCGTCGTTGGCAGCACGATAAAATTGTACGATCAACACATGGGGTCAACTGTACTGGCTCATGTAGTTGGAAGATTTATGTTAAGGATGGCCTGGTAACCTGGGAAACCCAGCAAACTGATTATCCTCGTACGCGCCCTGACCTTCCTAACCACGAGCCACGCGGCTGTCCTCGTGGTGCGAGTTATTCCTGGTACATCTATAGTGCAAACCGCTTGAAGTACCCAAAGGTACGTAAAGCTCTATTGAAGCTATGGCGCGAAGCTAAAGCCCAGCATAGTGACCCGGTTAAAGCTTGGGAATCGATTGTTAACGATCCGGCAAAAGCTAAATCCTACAAAGAAAAACGTGGTATGGGCGGCTTGGTTCGTTCTGACTGGAAAGAAGTTAATGAGCTGATTGCTGCTTCTAACGTTTACACTGCTAAGAAATATGGTCCTGACCGTATTACCGGCTTCTCGCCAATTCCTGCGATGTCGATGGTTTCTTATGCGGCAGGTGCTCGTTACTTATCCTTGATCGGTGGTAACTGCCTAAGCTTCTATGACTGGTACTGTGATTTGCCACCAGCATCTCCTCAGATTTGGGGTGAGCAGACTGACGTACCAGAATCTGCAGACTGGTATAACTCTGGCTACATCATTGCTTGGGGTTCTAACGTTCCACAAACGCGTACACCTGATGCTCACTTCTTCACTGAAGTTCGCTATAAGGGTACTAAGACTGTATCCGTTACACCTGACTACTCAGAAGTTGCGAAGTTGACCGATGAGTGGATTCACGCGAAGCAAGGTACTGACTCAGCAGTAGCGATGGCAATGGGCCACGTTATTCTGAAAGAGTTTCACGTAGATAAGCCAAGTGCTTACTTCACTGAATACGTGCGTACCAAGACTGATTTCCCTTACTTGGTTATGTTAGAAGAGTCTGATCAAGGCTTACAGCAAGGTCGCTTCCTAAGAGCCTCTGATCTCGATGGTAACTTGGGTCAAGAAAACAACCCTGAGTGGAAGACGATTGCAGTTAACGATGCGAGCAATGAGTTGGTTTCACCTACCGGTTCAATAGGTTATCGCTGGGGTGAAAAAGGTAAGTGGAATATTGATCAGCTAGACGGTAATACCGGCGAAGAGATCAAATTAGGCTTATCACTAAAAGATAGTGCAGACGAAGTGGTTGAAGTTTCCTTCCCTTACTTCGGTGGACAAGAGCACGAATACGGTTATTTTGATCATACTGATCACGATGCGAATCAACTACGTAAAGTACCTGCTAAGAAAATTAAGTTAGCAGATGGTAGTGAGAAGTTGGTTGCAACTGTATTTGACCTGACTCTTGCAAACTACGGTGTTGAGCACGGTTTAAACTGTGCAAATTCAGCATCAAGTTTTGACGAAGACAAGCCATACACGCCAGCATGGCAAGAAAAAATCACCGGTACGCCGCGTGAGCAGATCATCAAGATCGCACGAGAGTTTGCAGACAATGCAAACAAGACGACTGGTCGCAGCATGATCATTATCGGTGCGGCGATGAACCACTGGTACAACATGGACATGAACTACCGTGGCGTTATCAACATGTTGATGATGTGTGGTTGTATCGGTCAATCTGGTGGCGGTTGGGCTCACTATGTTGGACAAGAGAAGTTGCGTCCTCAGTGTGGTTGGCTACCGCTAGCATTTGGTTTGGATTGGCAGCGTCCACCACGTCAAATGAACGGTACCTCTTTCTTCTACAATCACGCAAACCAATGGCGTTATGAGAAATTGGAAATGGAAGAGGTTGTGTCACCTTTGGCTGATAAGTCTAAGTGGCAAGCTTCTATCATTGACTACAATACGCGTGCAGAGCGTATGGGTTGGTTGCCATCAGCACCTCAATTAGCAATTAACCCATTGCAGTTGACTAAAGATGCTGAGAAGGCAGGTAAAACTCCTCAAGAATACACGGTTGATCAATTGAAGAACGGTTCTTTGAAGTTTGCTTGTGAAGATCCGGATGATGTTCAAAACCATCCTCATAATATGTTTATCTGGCGTTCAAACCTATTAGGTTCGTCAGGTAAGGGTCATGAATACATGCTTCGTCACCTTCTAGGTACTAAGAACGGTCTTCAAGGTAAAGACCTTGATGAACGTGGCGCCAAGAAGCCAGAAGATGTTAAGTGGCACGATACGCCAGTCGAGGGTAAGGTCGACTTGCTAGTGACGCTAGACTTCCGTATGTCGACTACCTGCTTGTATTCAGATGTTGTATTACCTACAGCAACTTGGTACGAAAAAGACGATATGAATACGTCGGATATGCATCCGTTTATTCACCCTCTTTCTAAAGCGATTGACCCGGTTTGGGAATCGAGATCTGACTGGGATATCTTCAAAGGTATTGCCAAGAAGTTCTCTGAACTTTGTGAAGGCCACTTGGGTGTTGAGAAAGATTTGGTCACGGTACCGCTTCAGCACGACACACCAGGAGAGCTTGCTCAGCCAGAGGGTGTGAAAGCATGGTGGAAAGGTGAGTGTGACCTGATTCCAGGTAAGACGGCACCAAACCTAGCCGTTGTTGAACGTGATTACCCGAATACCTATAAGCGCTTTACTTCGCTTGGCCCATTGCTAGAGAAACTAGGTAATGGTGGTAAGGGTATTACTTGGAACACTGAAGATGAAGTGAAGTTCTTGGGTGAGCTTAACTATAAGCACACTGAAGAAGGCGCGCATCAGGGTCGTCCGAAGATTGAGTCGGCAATTGATGCCTCTGAAGTGATCTTGAGCCTGGCACCAGAAACTAATGGTCAGGTAGCGGTTAAAGCATGGGCTGCACTGTCAGAGTTTACCGGTAAAGATCACACACACTTGGCTAAGCCGAAAGAAGAGGAAAAAATCCGCTTCCGCGACATTCAGGCGCAGCCTCGTAAGATCATCTCTTCTCCTACCTGGTCAGGTCTGGAAGATGAGCACGTATCTTATAACGCAGGTTATACCAACGTACACGAGTTGATTCCATGGAGAACAGTGACAGGTCGTCAGCAGTTCTATCAGGATCATGAGTGGATGCGTGACTTCGGTGAAACCCAGTGCTTGTATAAGCCACCAGTTAACATGAAGACAGTTAAGCCTTTGTTAGACAAGAAACCAAACGGCAACAAAGAGATCGTATTGAACTGGATTACACCTCACCAGAAATGGGGTATCCACTCAACCTACTCTGATAACTTGTTGATGTTGACCCTTTCACGTGGTGGTCCGATTGTTTGGATCTCGGAAGTTGATGCAGCAAAAGCAGGCATCGAAGATAACGATTGGATCGAAGTGTTCAATGTTAACGGTGCCATTGCATGTCGTGCGGTCGTTTCCCAGCGTGTAAACGAAGGTATGAGCTTGATGTATCACGCACAGGAACGACAAATAAATATGCCGGGGGCTGAAACAACCAAGACACGTGGTGGTATGCATAACTCTGTTACAAGAGCGGTTATGAAGCCTACTCACATGATCGGTGGTTACGCACAGCAAGCATACGGATTTAACTACTACGGTACCGTTGGCTGTAACCGAGATGAATTTGTAATCGTCCGTAAGATGGACAAAGTTGACTGGTTGGACGAGTCGTCTGAAGAGCGAGGAGCATAGCGATGAAAGTACGTGCACAAATAGGCATGGTCCTGAACCTGGACAAATGTATCGGCTGTCACACTTGTTCTATCACTTGTAAGAACGTATGGACGAGCCGTGACGGTGTTGAATACGCTTGGTTTAACAATGTTGAATCTAAGCCAGGCGTGGGTTTCCCTAAAGAGTGGGAAAACCAGGAAAAATGGAACGGCGGTTGGGTCCGTGGTAACGATGGTAAGTTGACACCGCGTCAAGGTAACAAGATGCGTGTGTTGGCGAATATCTTCGGTAACCCTGACCTACCCGAAATCGATGACTACTATGAGCCATTCGATTACGACTACGAGCATCTGCATACTGCGCCAGAAAGCAAGCATCAGCCAACGGCTCGTCCGAAGTCGCTGATCACTGGCAAAATCATGGAGAAGATCAACTGGGGCCCAAACTGGGAAGAGATTCTAGGTACGGAGTTCGCTAAACGTAAAGTTGATTCAAACTTCAATGAAGTAGCGCAGAAAGACATCTACGGTCAGTTCGAAAAGACCTTTATGATGTACTTGCCACGCTTATGTGAGCACTGTTTGAATCCGGCTTGTGTTGCAAGTTGTCCTTCAGGTGCGATCTACAAGCGTGAAGAAGACGGTATCGTATTGATCGACCAAGACAAGTGTCGTGGTTGGAGAATGTGTGTATCGGGTTGCCCATACAAGAAGATCTACTACAACTGGAAGTCTGGTAAGTCAGAGAAGTGTATTTTCTGTTACCCACGTATCGAAGCGGGCCAGCCAACAGTTTGTTCTGAGACTTGTGTAGGTCGTATCCGTTACTTGGGTGTACTTCTTTATGATGCAGACCGTATCGAAGAAGCAGCAGCAACGCCGCTAGAGAAAGATTTGTACCAGGCACAGTTGGATATCTTCCTAGATCCAAATGATCCTAAAGTGCAAGATGCGGCACGCGCTGAAGGCATTCCTGATAGCTGGATTGAGTCGGCTCAAGCATCACCTGTTTATAAGATGGCAATGGACTGGAAAGTAGCGCTACCGTTACACCCAGAGTACCGTACGCTGCCAATGGTTTGGTACATCCCACCACTATCCCCAATCCAGAATGCTGCTGAGCAGGGTCGTATTGGTATGGACGGTGTGATTCCAGACATTAAGTCACTGCGTATTCCGGTACGGTACTTGGCTAATTTGCTAACGGCCGGTGAAGAAGCGCCAGTTGTGAATGCACTAGAAAGAATGCTGGCAATGCGTTCATTCAAGCGTTCACAGCAAGTAGAAGGCAAAGAAGATCTGGAAGTTTTGAAGAAGACGGGTTTAACAGCCTTACAGGTTGAAGAAATGTATCGTTACATGGCGATTGCTAACTACGAAGACCGTTTCGTCGTGCCATCAAGCCATAAAGCTTACGCAGAAGATGCTTACGACATGAAGAGTTCATGTGGTTTCAGCTTCGGCAATGGCTGTAGCGATGGTAACAACGAAGTCAACATGTTTGGTGGTAACAAACCAAGTAACCGAGCGAATATCATCGCGGTTTCAGGAGGTGACTAAGATGGATACTTCAAATGCGAAGGTGCTAGCTGTTGTATCTTGTTTGATGGATTACCCACGGGAAGACATCCTTCTTTACAAAGGTGAATTGGATCAAGTGGTAGCGGAGGCTGGCCTAGCGCCAGCCATCGAAACCAAGTTGCTGGCGTTTATTGAAAACCGGGCAGCGATGGATCTAATGGACTGGCAGAGTGAATACGGTGGTCTATTCGATCGTGGACGTTCGGTCGCGCTATGGTTGTTTGAGCACGTACACGGCGAATCCCGTGATCGTGGCCAGGCAATGGTAGATCTGGTCGATATGTACCGCGAAGCAGGTTTAGAGCTGGACAAGCACGAGTTGCCTGACTACATCCCCTTGTTCCTGGAGTTTCTCTCAACCCAAGGTAAAGAGAACGCCCAGAATTGGTTGCAGGAAATGGAGCATATTTTAGGCTTGATCCAGTGTCGCTTGGAAAAACGTAAAAGTGATTACTCGGTTTTGTTTGAGGCGCTTCTGGACTTTGCTGACAGTAAGATCGAATTGGACGAAATTCGTGAGCAAATCGCTGATGAGAAGCGAGATGACACGAAAAAAGCAATCGACAAAGAATGGGAAGAGGAAGAAGTGAAGTTTGGTGCTGAGTCACTAGATAAAAGCTGCGAGTCTTCAACGCGTCGACCCAGCGAAGCTCAGCGTCGTGACCAAGATATCCCGGTTAACTGGGTAGGTTTTGATGCCACGCCGTCCTCGTCACAATCTTCTATCTCCGATAAGAGAGGATAAGAAAATGGATTACTTAAATCATTTATTCTTTGGAATTTACCCCTACATTGCTTTGGCAGTGTTCGTTTTAGGTTCGATTGTGCGTTACGACCGCGATCAATATACCTGGAAAACTGGTTCAAGCCAGATGTTAGAAAGTGCTCAATTACGAAAAGGCAGCCGCCCTTTCCACGTGGGTATCATTATGGTTTTGATGGGGCACTTTGTGGGCCTATTAACGCCACATGTGGTATGGGAAACACTTGGCGTAAGCGATAGTTTCAAGCAAATGGTCGCAATGGGCATGGGTGGCTTCTTTGGCCTGGTGTGCTTATATGGCTTGGTGATTCTTGTTAAGCGTCGTTTAGGTAATGAGCGAGTGCGAGCGACTAGCTCAAGAATGGATATCCTTATCCTACTCTTGTTGTTGGTTCAGCTACTACTAGGCTTGATCTCGATCTTCGTATCGATGGGTCACCTGGATGGTGTTGAAATGGTTAAGCTAATGAGCTGGGCGCAAAATATGGTCTTGTTTAACGGCGTTGAAGCTTCAGCAGCGATTGCTGATGTTCACCCAATCTTTAAGCTACACGTAGCCTTGGGTATGACTTTGTTCTTGGTCTTCCCATTCAGCCGTTTAGTTCATGTTTGGAGTGTGCCAGTTAAGTACTTCTCTCGTAACTATCAGGTTGTACGTAGTAAGGCTTAATAGCCATCTTATCCCCGCAAAGCGCGGGGATATTTTCAAAGGGGTCAGACTCGATTGAAACCTTAGTTTCAATCGAGTCTGACCCCTTTGAAAATATAGACTAAGTTGGAGTTAGATATGATCCGAGTGAATCAAACAGAATTTGATGAAACAGCCATCGTCAAAGAAATGCAGTACCACGTGGCCCAAACGCACACGGAATCGAAAAATAAGGCTTGTGAGTCTCTGATTATCAGTGAGCTTCTTAAGCAGCGTGCTGAAGCTTTAAATCTAGCAGGTGGTGCAAAGAGCCAAGAAGCCCAGAGTACTGAAGATGCGTTTCTTGAAGCTTTGTTAGATACCGAAGTCGAAGTACCTTCGGCCAGTGAAGATGATTGCCGTCAGTATTTTGAAGCAAATCCTAAAAAATTCATGACCAGCCCCTTGGTCGAGGCGCGTCATATCTTGCTTGATGCATCACCCGATGATGCCAATGCTCGTTCCGAAGCAACGGAACTGGCAGAGCAACTGATTAAACGCTTACAAGAAAATATTGGGCAGTTTGAAGAGCTGGCCAAGATGCATTCCAAATGCCCTTCAAAAGAGACGGGTGGTCACCTTGGGCAGCTTGGTAAAGGCCAAACTGTGCCAGAATTCGAACGTCAGTTATTCAATTGTCCTGAAGGTTTAGCCAGTGCGCCAATCGAAAGCCGTTATGGTGTGCATGTTGTTTTCATTAACCACAAAGAAGAAGGTAAAGCTTTACCTTATGAGATGGTTAAAGAACGAATTTCTGAT
>NZ_LWFZ01000382.1:0-571 GCF_001635225.1 Oleiphilus sp. HI0086 | reverse complement strand
CGTTTGCAGCATTACTATCAATTCCAGGTGGTGATGAAGCCTTCACCCTTGAATATTCAGGAACTCTATCTTGAATCATTAGCGGCGATGGGTATTGATACCACTGTCCACGATATTCGATTTGTAGAGGATAACTGGGAATCTCCTACACTAGGCGCCTGGGGTTTGGGTTGGGAAGTCTGGTTGAATGGTATGGAGGTAACTCAGTTCACCTACTTCCAACAGGTTGGCGGGCTCGAATGTTACCCGGTAACCGGTGAAATTACCTACGGTTTGGAACGTATCGCGATGTACCTTCAGGGTGTGGATAGCGTTTATGACTTAATCTGGGCGCATGGGCCAGATGGTGATGTGACCTATGGCGATGTTTTCCACCAGAACGAAGTGGAAATGTCGACTTACAACTTTGAGCACGCCAATACTGATGCGCTTTTTGCACAGTTTGATACCTGTGAAGCTGAAAGTCAGAAGATGATTGACCAGGGTTTGCCATTACCAGCGTATGAGTTGGTGCTTAAGGCTTCCCACACATTTAACATGCTGGATGCCCGCCATGCGATCTCGGTCACTG
>NZ_LWFZ01000381.1:0-308 GCF_001635225.1 Oleiphilus sp. HI0086 | reverse complement strand
AGCCCTGGATACAGAGTCAGAAAAAGCTATTCAAGGTGAGTTGGAGGTATTGATGGAGGGACGTACAACAATTGTGATCGCGCATCGCCTATCGACTGTAGAAAATGCAGATAAAATTGTAGTGATGGACCAAGGTCGTGTAATCGAGCAGGGAACACATCAATCACTTCTGGCTGCAAATGGTGAGTACGCCAAACTTTACAATATGAACCTGGCGGACGATGCCTAGTCAGGATCAGCAACGTGCTGCTTCAACGAGCATAACCGATGCTTGGTACCAAGGTGCTGCTTGGCTATACCTGCTGGCA
>NZ_LWFZ01000380.1:0-714 GCF_001635225.1 Oleiphilus sp. HI0086 | reverse complement strand
TTGATACAGAGCTTGGCGATAACGGTGTCTCGTTGTCCGGTGGGCAGCGTCAACGTATCGCTATTGCACGAGCCTTGCTGAAAGATGCGCCAGTGTTGATTCTCGATGAGGCGACCTCAGCCCTGGATACAGAGTCAGAAAAAGCTATTCAAGGTGAGTTGGAGGTATTGATGGAGGGACGTACAACAATTGTGATCGCGCATCGCCTATCGACTGTAGAAAATGCAGATAAAATTGTAGTGATGGACCAAGGTCGTGTAATCGAGCAGGGAACACATCAATCACTTCTGGCTGCAAATGGTGAGTACGCCAAACTTTACAATATGAACCTGGCGGACGATGCCTAGTCAGGATCAGCAACGTGCTGCTTCAACGAGCATAACCGATGCTTGGTACCAAGGTGCTGCTTGGCTATACCTGCTGGCACCACTGTCACTTATCTATATGCTTATTTTGGTCATACGGGCATGGCTATACCGCTTAGGTTTTAAGACCTCATATCGTTCCAGTTTACCCATTATAGTGGTTGGCAATATTACGCTCGGCGGGACTGGAAAGTCACCATTGGTTGCATACTTGGTGCAAGCGCTTCAGGAAAGAGGCTATCAGCCTGGTATCGTCAGCAGAGGGTACGGTGCATCAATTCCATCTACAGAGTGTCGAGAAGTGTTAGCCGATAGCTTGCCTGAAGAGGTGGGTGATGAGCCACTCATG
>NZ_LWFZ01000379.1:0-300 GCF_001635225.1 Oleiphilus sp. HI0086 | reverse complement strand
CAGTACCCACCAATATCATCACTGGCTTCCTCGGTGTCGGAAAAACTTCTGCGATTCTGAACTTACTCAAACAAAAACCCGATAACGAACGATGGGCGGTACTCGTCAATGAATTTGGCGAAATTGGTGTAGACGGCAGTTTGTTTCAAGGCCAGAGCTCTCAAGAACAAGGCGTATTTATTAAAGAGGTGCCAGGCGGCTGTATGTGCTGTGCATCGGGCTTACCGATGCAAATTGCTTTAAACCAGTTACTTTCACGTGCCAAGCCCGACCGCTTGCTGATCGAGCCAACTGGGCTAG
>NZ_LWFZ01000378.1:0-835 GCF_001635225.1 Oleiphilus sp. HI0086 | reverse complement strand
ACATCTTTACCTGTGCGAACATGCTTTAACTTCATTCCTTTCTTATACTTTCCCGAACAAATGCGCATAAATGCGATTCTGTCTCGATGCATTGGGTCCATATTTGCCTGAATTTTAAAAACGAAGCCTGTGAACTTTTCTTCTTCGGCCTCAACCTGGCGCACATTCGTCGCTCGTGATTGCGGCGCAGGCGCCCACTCAGTTAAGCCTTCAAGCATATGGTCTACACCAAAATTACCCAGAGCGGTACCGAAGTACACCGGCGTCAGTTCGCCTGCTAAAAATAGCTCATGATCAAACTCGTGCGATGCACCTTTAACTAATTCAATTTCATCTCTAAGTTCTTCTGCATAATGCCCAATCGCCTCTTCCAGCTCTGGATTATCGAGACCTTTTATTACTCTTGAATCCTGAATCTGATGACCTTGCCCCGTCTGATAAAGGACTGTCTCATCCTTATATAAGTGATAAACACCTTTAAACTCTTTACCCATGCCAATAGGCCAGGTGATTGGTGCACACACAATCTTTAGAACGTCTTCCACTTCGTCCATTAACTCTATCGGATCTCTAATATCCCTATCGAGCTTATTCATAAAGGTTACAATAGGCCTATCACTAATACGCGTAACCTCCATTAATTTGATTGTACGTTCCTCTACACCTTTGGCTGAATCAATCACCATCAAACTAGAGTCAACCGCCGTTTAGGCTCGTTAAGTAACCTCCGAGAAATTATCGTGCTTCGGCGTATCAAGCAAATTAACCATAAATTTATTAAATGGAAACTGCATCACCGAGGTCGTTACCGAGATACCACGCTCCTTTTCCATTT
>NZ_LWFZ01000377.1:0-320 GCF_001635225.1 Oleiphilus sp. HI0086 | reverse complement strand
GCATTTAAGTGGGTATTACCACACTTAAATGCTTTAGTTCGTAGCACTCACGAAAATGATGGATGCATTGCGTACGATGTTGCGGAAGATCCATTCGATAAGGGCTTAATTCGTTTTTCAGAGTTGTGGCCGAATCGTGAGAGCTTAAATGATCACCTAAGTGCGCCGCACATTAAACCATGGCGAGAGCAGGCTAAAAAATATGGGTTATCTGAGCGCGTATTTAATTCGTGTGATTTGTTATCAGACTCTGTTGCGGTATAGCCTCTAGTCACATAACCAATTATGCCAGCACCACCCATATAGTGCCTCGAACTGGG
>NZ_LWFZ01000376.1:0-333 GCF_001635225.1 Oleiphilus sp. HI0086 | reverse complement strand
GCAACGCTAGACAAAGATCATGAAGCGTTCCAAGCAATGGATGCTGATACCCTAAAGACGCACATGAAGATGTTCCAGGTGACTTTCGAGGAACGAGATCAGGTATTGCGTCCATTAGCTGAGGCGGGCCAGGAAGCAGTAGGTTCGATGGGTGATGATACGCCAATGGCAGTATTGTCGACTCGTGTTCGTTCAGTTTCAGACTACTTTAGACAGAAGTTTGCTCAGGTGACTAACCCACCGATTGATCCATTGCGTGAAGCGATTGTTATGTCTCTGGAAACCTGTGTGGGTGTAGAGCAGAACGTATTTGAAGAAACGCCTGAGCATGCG
>NZ_LWFZ01000375.1:0-688 GCF_001635225.1 Oleiphilus sp. HI0086 | reverse complement strand
CCTTAGTCAATATTACTCTTTCAGGGACTGATGAAGACGGTGATAGCTTATCTTACTCAATCGTGTCTTCAGTATCGAACGGAACCCTGTCTGGTTCCGTTCCTAATCTGATTTATTTACCTAATGAAAACTATGGTGGGAATGATAGCTTTACCTTCTCAGTGAATGATGGCGAAGCAACATCAGTTCCGGCGACTATTAATTTGTCCATTATGGCGGTTAATGATGTACCCGTTATTGCATCAACCCCAATGTTGTCAGCGATAGAAAGTGAACTCTATCAATACCAAATAGTTGCTACTGATGTTGATAGCAGTGACTTATCCTTCAATTTACTTAACTCCCCAGATGGGATGTCAATTGATTCGAATACGGGGCTTGTGTCGTGGGTACCTGATTATTATGCAGCTGCAGAATATCCGATTACGGTATCGGTAACAGATGGTATCCTGCAAGACACACAAAGCTTTAGTCTCAACGTACAGAATACTAACCGAGCGCCTGTCATCAATACGATGAGCTTAAATGATGGGCTAGAGCATACACCCTATAGCTATAGATTGGATGCTGTTGACACCGATAACAATCAGCTTACCTACTCGCTACAAAGTGCGCCTCTTGGCATAAGCAGCAATTCAAGTGGTGTAGTTCAATGTGTACCTAGCTATGATGAAGCTGGTATTCACTC
>NZ_LWFZ01000374.1:0-366 GCF_001635225.1 Oleiphilus sp. HI0086 | reverse complement strand
GGTATCTGGCTCGGTGGTAATATGCGCTATATCTTGTAGATGAACGACTTTATCGTCATCACGAAACACCACCAATCGCTTAAGCTCTTCAAGGTCTTCCAGCTTATGACTAATTCGCAAATGCTGGTTGTCTTTGTCGATCACCTTAAAGCCAAGCGAGTGATCAATACTAGCGCCTTGTATGTGCGCTCTAATTTGATTTAAGCCCAAACCTAAAGCTTGTAAACGCGTGGGATCTATCTCAACGCGTACTTCGTTCTCCTGACCACCATGAATTTCACTGAGCCCAACGCCCTCAATACTATGTAGATGCTCGGTCATTCTTTCAGCCATATGTGTGAGCTGATAGCGGTCGTACTTGTCAGA
>NZ_LWFZ01000373.1:0-269 GCF_001635225.1 Oleiphilus sp. HI0086 | reverse complement strand
CCATCAAGGTTTTGCCCCGCCATATACTGCATGACCATCACGGGATGAGAGGTCTTAATATGCTGTGCATCATTGGAGAAAAACTCAAAGTACTGCTTTTTACCCAGTTTAGCTTTGTATACGCCATCAATGTATACCAACGTTTCGTCAAAAGGCGCTATAACTCGGAAGTAATCTCCACTATCGCCAAAACGGTTCTCGCTTCTCCCCCAAAAAGGGGTAGTGATATATTCTGTCGACAAACTCTCGATCGGCGGTAACTGCTCAAC
>NZ_LWFZ01000372.1:0-17003 GCF_001635225.1 Oleiphilus sp. HI0086 | reverse complement strand
AGCGGCACCGGGATATTTGATCATTGCTTGGAGGCGACATTCGACCGCCGTGCGAAATGCGCGACCGTTGGTATGTTGTTGTGGCACTAAACTCTCAGCGGTGACAAGTCGCGCTAATCTTAGCTGCTCTCGCGTCATGTACACATCCTCAGTAGACCGAAGAGACTGTTATTTTACGTGGTAAACAACACATAAAAATAGCCTGTATTTCTGCACCAATAACCCATACATTGGTACATAGTTACTATACCTTTGTTTCTAATGGTTATTTGTTCTAGTAAGAGTGCTGTTTGGCTAAAAATAGTGGCTATAATTACCTTTAACTTGCTCCAAAATTAGGAGGCAAAAATGGAACACTTATTTGAAAAACCAAAGCAGTTATTTGAATACCGTGTTTTTGCGCAAAACCGTGAAACTTCAGGTTACCTATGCTCTTACACTTGGAATGAGTTAATCGACCATAGAGCATCGCTCTTCAACATTGATAGTAAGTACCCAAGATATTTGGTAAAGCCAGAGATATTGACGCTACTTAATAATGAAAAATATTTACCCAGAAGGTTGTTGTTAGATTTAATGTGGAGTACTGGAGCAACTGTTTCTGAAGTTCTAGGTTTAAAGCGTGAAAGCTTTAAACGGTCAGGAAGTGTTATTTTGAAGCGGCTTCATAGTAGGGCTGGGAGGCCCACAAAAGCTCAGCAAGAAATGATCTCATCTCGATCTATCTCAATTAAAGATTCGGATCTAAAAGATCGTATTGAGTCTTACATTATTGGAAACCAAATTAAACACAATCAAAGACTTTTCGGTGTGGATCGACATACTGTAAATCGTCATATACATAAACTGGTCGAACGTTCGGGAGGCTCCCCCTTTAATATAACCGCTGAAACCTTTAGACATAGCTTTGCAGTGCATCTAATGCTCTCGGGAGTACCTCAAACTAGAATCAGAAAACTTTTGGGCTTAAAAAAGTACCATCAAATAGAAAAATATGAAAGAGCCATTCCCGAAGATGTTGATGATGTTTTAAGAGGTGTACTAGATAATTACCAATACCTGTGTCTTTATCTTTCTGAAAGCGGACGTTGGCGGTTTTTGTTTACTTTGGTCAAATTAGGCTAGTAATAGCTCTCTTAAGTCATAGCGTTAACATCATGTAATTTTTTGTAAACTTATGCTACATGAGTCACGGATTGCATTAGTGAATGATGTTTAAATGGACGTCCATTTTTTACGTACGTCAATCTATTGCCGGTGAAGTGTGTCGGCAGAATTTAACAAGGAAATTGTTTATGTCTAAGTTACTATGCGGTCTAGCAGCCGGTATTCTAGTAATCAGCTCTACAACAGCTAACGCTGGATTAATTGGAGATACGGTAGATATTAAAGACAGGTTTGGCACACAATCAGCCGTTGTCGGGGCAGGGAGTGAGACGCGCACAGGTGGGTATGGTTTTGGAGTAAGTCATTTTATCAACTTGTCGGACAACGAGCTCTCAATTGGACTGGTTAATAGCTCAGCGACTCAGTGGGACTGGTCTGGATCAAATGGTGATTTCTGGGAAGTTCTAAATATGGATTCTGTTGTAGACTCTTCAGCAGTAATTTCAGGTTTTTCACAAGTTACAGGCCATTCTCTATATAGCTTTGATACATCGTTTTCAGACCACGGTATCCGAGTTGATATGGCAGGATTAAGTCCTTTTAGCATTGCTTCCGGGGATTTCGTTAGCTTTGATTTTTCCTTTGACTTTAAAGCGGTTAGTGTTCCTGAGCCAGCTACATACTCGCTGCTAGGTCTCGGGCTTCTAGCTATGGGGTTTGCGCGTCGTAAAGCTAAATAGTAGTCCAGAGTTTAGCGCAGCAGCAGCTCGGGGGAAGCCCTGAGCTTCCTCGAGAGATAAGGCTTAAGAAGCAACTTTCTTAAGGCTCTTCCTTTTTTGAATGGCGGCGATACATAGCTGTAATTACTTCGAGTTCTATGAAGGCTCATTTTCGAGCTATGTCAGTCATCGATCTTATTGTATAGCAGATTACTAAATGAATAGGGCGTTATCTTGGGTTAAATTGTATTGTTATTCCTTAACGAACAGCTTGTTAATTCTTATTCAGATTTTTTAGCGCATCATTAAGCATTTCCTCTGGCGGCTCTTCATATATAAGAGTTGTTGAGGCGTTTACATGCCCAGCAATTTTCTGAGCCACTTTAACTGACTTCTTCTGTTTATGGATCACATCTGTTATCAGTGAACGGCGACCACTATGTGAACTTGCTTTCTCGATCCCGGCCCAATTTCGGAGCATGAGAGCCATATGTTCCTGAAGTGTATTAGGAGAGTAGGGGCCACCTTTCTGGGTGATAAAGAGTGGATCACCAGGCTTTAGGTGTGATTCTTTTGATATACGAATTTGTAAATACTCAGTAAGAGCCCGCCTCAAATCAGTATCAACCATGGGAAGATCACGGGATTTACCTTTATGTTGTTTCACAGGAGGATAGAAATCTTCAGGGTTTACGTCAGCACCTACCTGAACCAGTTTTTCAACTTGACGTATCATTTGATCAAATGCTGACTTCTTAAAGCTGATGGTTTTGCGCTCATATTTACTCTTTGAGCGTTTCATGGCATCAGCGCCTTTCGTATACGAGGCGGGTAAGGTCATCACCTGAAGTAATGTGAAGTCGCAACGAGAAGTTAGTTGTGCAATCTCTTTTATTTGTAGCAAAGCAATCTCTTGCGCTCGCAATCCGAGCTTGAAACTGATTTGCATAATTGCAGTATTTTTCTCTGGATGACGGTTTTGCAGAATAACTTCGAATAAATGATGCTGTTCGTCTAAAGAGGGTACACGAGCTTGTCCATTTTTAGGCATAAATCAACCTTGCAAACAAAATCCGTAATAATGGGAATTTAACGGATTATAGGGCTATAAACAGAATTTATACACTTTACTTTTGATTCTATAGAGGTGTTACTACTAAGGATTATATAAATAAAATGTCAAAGCCTGCAGTAAAAAAAGGCACTTACAAGAGTTTTGCCTTCAATTACCCCAGCCGGTGGTAATTACCAATTTGATAGGTAATTCTTGGTAATTTATGTACTCTTATTAAAACACGCTTTGGCGAAGCGCTGTTTATAACGCACTTTTGTATTAAAAGTGCACCTCCTCAGCAAAAAAAGAGAATCCCTTTTAGTGCATACTTGAGAACACACCATACGTTGTAAAACATGCACATTCAAAATCAAAATACTCGAATATTGGTAATCCAGATAATATCAAAAACTGCTTTAACTGAAAAAAGCACCCTCATAAGTTAGTTTGCCCAATTTATAGATATAGTTGTAATTTTAGCTTTTTAGTTGCAAAAGTTTAGTTCTTTAGTTGCTCACCCACAAGTACCAGTCAATTACGCTTCACCAGAATATATAAGTGCGCATAATATATATTATGTTAAATAGATCGTGGTTATGTATATGGTGATTCGCTTCGTTATCATGTGTTCTACTCTGCTAATAAAACGCACTACCATCGGCACAATAATGTAGCAACACTTCTTATATGTGTGACCTATTCAGTTCCTTTGCATTATTGACTGTTATTTCCGTGACATAGTTGTTAACAAAAGCGGAACAAAGTGTGTAATGAGTTATTGGTGGGCATCTGCGACGATGAATGCTGGGAATAATGCCTCTACGGCAATCAGTCGAGGTATGTTGGTTTCACTGAAATAGTGAAGTTGATAAAACGAGCTATACTATTTAGCTGCTCCACCTTGTTTTGTTTTATCAAATTTTCTTTTTGTTAAGAACTTCTCTTCTGTCTGGAGATGCTGCATGTGTAAAAAACTATTGGGTTTTATGAAAGGCAGAGGATTCACGCTTGTCCTAAGCTTTTTCCTAGCATTTTTTTCACTTGTGGTGCATGCAGCAAGCCTTAGTGGCGTAGTGAAAGATCATCAGGGAAACTTAATTGATGGTGCGAGCGTAACTCTCTTTGAAGTATTGCAAGATGATACTTTTCTTCAAATTGGAGACACCCAAAAAGTTAGTTCAGATGGCGCCTATGAATGGGATGTTTCGCCTAGTAGTTATGTGCTTCGAGCCTCTTTTATAGCATCGGATGTTTCGCTTTCTGGTGCGCCAAATAGTGTAGCTATCTCATCCGAAGATTTTGAAGTTTATGTAGATACAATACGTGATTTACAGTTCGATTTTCTTGTCCTGTCTGGCAAGGTACTTGATACTAATAAAGCCCCTATCCCCAATGTATCAATCGAAACCAGCACGGTCTGGCACGGTCCTGAGCAAGGCCCCCTACTTCAGTTATCGACACGTAGTTTGGATCATGCCAGTGGTAGTGCTAGTACAGATGCTGAAGGCAACTATGTTATGTTGCTGTTCCCTAGTGATACCTGTATTGAATCCGGTTTTTACCCAGACAGCACTGACTGCTTGTATGACCTTACCTATACTCCAACAATCGAAAGTGGCTTTGCGACCTTTGTAAGATCTGATCTTGCCCTTAACAACGCGCTTAGTCTCGACCAGGAGCTAGTTCTACTTGATAGCATAATACCGAAAACTATTGCCGGGCCTTATGTTAAAAATATTAGCAACCAATCTGTGGTAATAGAATGGCAGACCGATGAACCGGCTAGAAGTACAGTTCAAGTGGTTGGTGGAGCGGTTTTTAAAAATAACCGTTTTCTAACAGAACATAGCGTTGTTATTAATAACCTGGATTCAAACACCGATTATGACGTAAATATTTCGACACGAGACGCACAAAACAATAGTTCTGAAACGCAAGTTCTAAGCTTTACCACTCAAAGTATTAGTGCTGACTCATTAGCGCCACAGTTTGTCCAACCTTTAGCAGCGACGTCTATCGGAGAAACCCAGTTTACGGTGGCTTTTTGTGCTAATGAGCCAGTGCAAGGAAAGTTTATCGTTGACGGAGCTGAGTATTTACTTAATGACTTCTCTCGCTGCCATAACTTGACTGTAGGTGATCTAAACTCGAATCAGACCTATGCGGTGTCAGTAGAAGTTACTGATATTAGCGGTAATGGCCCAACTCAGAGCCATATTAGTAGAGTTAAAACGCTAGCAGCGGCAGACTTGAACCCTCCTCTAATCGTCGCCGGGCCAACGGTTACTGATATTTCAGATACAGTAGCTGTAGTGAAATGGACGACAAACGAAGCGGCTAGCAGTGCAGTTTCATTTAACGATGGTATTAGTTACCGGGTTCAGAATAACACTGAGCTTGTAAGCGATCATTCAGTTCAGATTACAGGGCTAAGTGCTAATACGCTATATAATTTAACCGTTGCCTCAAATGATGCCGCTGGCAATAGAGCAACACAAACTCGGGAGATCCAGTTCCAGACAGCTTCTACTTCCGATACTGAACCGCCATTAATTATTGGGCGTGCTTTAGTTGAAGATGTATCAAACACTAACGCGATGATTAGCTGGCGTACCGATGAATCATCATCTTCTGTTGTGTCCATTGGCACAGAGCCTGATAACCTAAGCCGTGTCGAATCATCTCCCGGCTTTTCTGCAAAGCACCAATTGAGCGTCACTAATCTCTTACCTGCGAGTACTTATTACTTCTCAGTCGAATCAAGCGACCTAAGCGGAAATCAAGTTCATAGCAACGTTTCTTCTTTTACGACCCAATCGCAAAGTGTCTCTAATGGTTTTGAAATTATTTCACAGCCTGTTATTGAGCGTTTGACGGGTAACAGCATCACTTTAAGTTGGAAAACGAATCGATACTCAGATAGCCGTCTAATTTGCGAATCGGTGAACGGGATTAGCGAGGTAAATAAAACAGAATTAAGCAAAAACCATCTTCTTACTCTAATTGGATTAGAGTTTAATACTGCATATCGCTGTGTGGTTTATTCGACGGACATAGAAGGTTTTATTGCTAGCAAAGTGATTGGTGCTTTAAGTACAGAATTTGTAGATTCAACCCCGCCAAACTGTATAACACCACCTACAGCCCAAGCATTTGTTAATTTTGCCGAAGTCACTTGGGAAAGCAGTGAGCTAGCAGTAATAAGCCTTAACTACAGGGAAAAAGGAGCAAGTACTTGGAGTCAGCAGGCGAATTCAGAATTAAGAGAGACGGGACTAGAATTACTGAACGGGCTATTACCTGACACCAATTATGAGTATCAAATAAGTTTGACTGATGCTGTAGGTAATAGTGCTGATTGCGCTATAGCGGAGTTTAACTCTGGAACTGAAGCTAGTGCACCTGAGCTCCCTGCCCCCTTATTTACAATTCAGCCTTTCGTTAGTGATGTTAGCGCGTCTAGCGCAATCGTCAACTGGTCAACAGAAAAGGCATCAACAGGTCAAGTTCGTTATGGCCTCACGTCTGACGAAATGAACCAGCTTGAATCCGATTTCAACTTTACCGCCGCTCACGCTATCGCGCTTAATAACTTGCAAGCAGAAACAACTTACTTTCTTCAGGTAGATGCTTTCAATTCTGAAGGTGAGCAAAGTATTAGTGAGACGATAAGTTTTACAACGGAGTCAAACCCAACAACCGAGCTAATACCGCCGAAAATTATTTCGGGTCCATTCGTAAAAAACATAAGTGACGTATCTGCAGTCGTAGAGTGGGTGACGGATAAGGAATCCGATAGCACGGTCGTAATTAGCGGAGGTGATACATTTTCCCGCCAAGATCTAACGACTAATCATTCTGTAGTATTAAGCGGCTTATCAGCTGATACTGCCTACGAGACGCTTGTATTTTCAATTGATGATAATGGCTTAAGTTCTGAGCAAGTGCCAGCTAACTTTAGAACATCCCCCTTACCCGATTCCGATTTACCATTTTTTGTCACCGGACCAACTATTAGCTCAATAGACTATGACAAATTTACCGTATCATTTTGCGCTGATGAGCCGGTAACAGCTCTTGTTACTGTCGTCACCGTCGGCACGGAAGACAGCAGCGATTTTCCCCTTGATAGTGCCGCTACTTGTCACCAACTTGTTGTACCTAGCCTTACACCGCGTACGCAGTATTCAGTTGTTGTTGCTATCTCCGATATTGCTGGAAATGGGCCTGTATTAAGCTCACCACAAACGGTAACCACACTATTTGAACTTGATATTTCTGCACCTGAAATAACTGGACCCATCGTAAGTGACATAAGCCAAACGACCGCAATCGTTCGCTGGACGACTAACGAAGCAGCAGATAGTGGTGTTTCCTATACGGACGGGAATAGCACTAATACGCTTCAAAGCGAGTCCTTGGTTCGTTCGCATGAAATGTATTTAAGTGGTCTAGATGCTAATACTACTTATGTCTTAAGGGCGTCTTCCACTGATGCAGCCGGGAACGGGCCGAGCATTTCCGCGCCTGTTGAATTTACTACTTTAGCTTTGCCTGACACGACAGCACCTCAAATTATCGCAGGGCCTATTGTTGAAAATATTACAGTTAGCAGCGCAGACATACTTTGGTCAACTACCGAGTCTTCATCTCGTACGGTTCGTCTGGGGCTAAGCGAAGAGTCCCTAGATCAGACTTTTACTCTAAATGGATTTTCTACTGAACACAGCGTTCCTGTTTTCAACCTTGCTGCCGACACCCGATATTACTTTAGGGTCGAGTCTTCAGATCTTTCTGATAATACCGTTACCAGTAATGTGCTTTCATTTAAAACCTTATTACCCGGTGTTGCGCCCGTTACACTAGAAATTGTAGCAGAGCCAGTCATAGAAAATGCCAGTACTGATTCGCTGACTGTTAGCTGGAAAACAAATCTTGATGCTGATAGCCGGTTAGTCTGTGAGGCTGAGCAAGCTGTTAGCGAGTTTGAGCAAGCAACAACATTCTCCAGCTCTTCGCAAATTGCACCCTACTTTGCTGCTGCGCCAACCCGGTCAATTGAAGAACAATACATCGTTTTACTAAAAGAGCCCGAAAACGCAACGCAGAGCTCAAGCAGAAATCGCAGCATATACTCCCCTTCACCGATCAGCCCGCAGTTTTTCGGGCTCTCTAAAAACCAATCTCCTGAGCAGCGTAAGGCATCAGTTCAGGCATTGGCTACTGATATATCTAACAAAGTCAAAGCGAAGGCGGTGCGCCAATACTCCAGTTCAGTTCCTGGTTTTGTGCTAAAAATAAAAGCTGAAGAATTACAGAATCTTCGCAACGACCCTCGCGTACTTTTGATAGAGCAAGATCAGGTAATGAGTGCTAGCGTAACGCAAAACAGTGCGACATGGGGCCTTGACCGAATCGATCAAACTGCTTTGCCGCTTGATACCACCTATAGCTATGAGCTAGATGGTAGTGGTGTAAATGCCTATATCATCGACACGGGTATACTTACTTCGCATAGTGATTATGCAGGTCGAGCTACAAGTGGTTGGGATTTCATTGATAATGACGCAGACGCTTCTGACTGTAATGGCCATGGTACTCACGTTGCTGGAACCGTTGGTGGCAACACTTGGGGTGTTGCAAAAAATGTAAATATGACAGCGATTAGAGTACTTGATTGTAATGGTTCAGGAACAGCTTCGGGCGTAATTGCAGGTATTGATTGGGTAGCAGCAAATGCTAAATTTCCTGCTGTAGCAAACATGAGTCTTGGTGGCGGAAATTCAGCGGCACTAGATGCTGCAGTAAACCGGGCGATTGATGCTGGAATTACTTTTGCTGTAGCGGCGGGTAATTCAAATATAAATGCTTGTTCCGGGTCGCCAAATAAAGTACCTGCTGCGATCACAGTTGCGTCGTCAACTCGATATGATAGCCGCTCAAGCTTCTCAAATTGGGGAGCATGTATTGATATATTCGCGCCAGGCTCAGATATTACGTCGACTTGGAGCAATGGCGGTACCAATACTATTAGTGGTACCTCAATGGCAACACCACATGTTGCCGGAGCGATAGCACTCTATTTGCAGGCTCACCCAGATGCTTCGCCGGCTGAAGTAGCTTCGAGTATGACTGGATATGCTTCAACAGGTTTGATCAGTCGCTTAAATGGTTCACCAAACCTTCTACTTAATATAGCTTTCGATGGTGAGACTGAGCTGCCAAGCCCTCCTCCAACGCCACCGCTTGAAAAAGTCACTTATGAAATAAGCGATCCGCAGAGAGTCAAGCACCATTTGTTAACCTTAACGGGCTTAGCTGCTAATACGACTTATTCTTGTAATGTTTATTCTTCGGATATCACAGGCGATACAGTTAGTGCGCCGCTAAGAGGCTCAACGGCAGCTGTACCAGATACAGAAGCCCCAGAATGTGTCGGTGAACCCTCCGCAACGGGCTATGTCGATTCGGCACAACTTACTTGGTCTTCAAGTGAGCTGACTACCGCATTGCTTAATTACCGCCCCGTTGGCGCGGCTGACTGGTTAGAAAGTGGCACAATCAATTTATCTACACAAGATTCTCTGCTACTTACAGGCTTGACTCCCGAAACGGAGTACGAACAACAAATCACTTTAACTGATGTGGCGGGTAATAGTGCTCAATGCCCGTTAGGATATTTTGAAACTATCGCACCAGGAACGATTCCAGACGCGGTATTTAGCTTGCAGCCCGTTGTAAGTAATATCAGCGAGCATAGTGCTACGGTCAGCTGGAGTACCGTCCAACCATCTACTGGCAATGTCCGCTATGGTGAGGCCGACAGTGATTTAACTAAACTTCGTTCAGATAATCGTAGCCTCAGCAATCACAGCCTGGAGCTTTTGAATCTCGAAGCTAATACCATGCATTACTTGCAGGTTGATGCATTTAATATCCTTGGTGAGAAAACTAGTAGTGAGATTGTTAGCTTTACAACGCTTCATTTCGATAATGACTTTGATAATGACGGTGTAAGTAATGATGTGGATAACTGCCTGTTTACGCCAAACCCAGACCAAATCGACAGTGATAATGACGGTGCCGGGGATGCTTGTGACCCGCCTGTATTGGTCGACAATGACTTCGACAACGATGGAATACTGAATGATGTTGATAATTGCCCGACCACGCCGAACGCTGATCAAGCTGATAGCGACAACGATGGTTTGGGTGACGCCTGCGATGCGCCGAATAATAATGACAATGACTTCGATAATGATGGCGTACTTGACGACAACGATAACTGTCCATTGGTTCCAAATGCTGATCAAGCTGATAGCGACAATAACGGTATTGGCGATGCTTGTGACGCCCCCTTAGTATCTGACGATGATTATGATAACGACGGCATACTGAATGATGTTGATAATTGTCCGTTAATTCCAAACACTAACCAGCTTGATAGTGATAATGATGGAGTTGGTGATGTTTGCGATACCCCGGCCCTAGCTGATTACGACAGGGACGGTATTCCAGATGAAAGCGATAACTGCCCTTTGATTCCGAATAACGATCAGGCTGATCGTGATAGCAATGGTGTTGGCGATGCTTGTGATGTTCCGCTTATCTCAGACGACGATTATGACAATGACGGTGTACTTGACGGAGTCGATAACTGCCCATTAACACCTAACCCGGATCAAATTGATAGTGATAACGACGGGATTGGTGATGCCTGTGATGCGCCTATCGTTATCGAAAATGACTTCGATAACGATGGAATACTTGACGAAAATGACAATTGTCCACTAATACCCAATGCAGATCAGAGTGATCGTGACGCTAATGGTATTGGCGATGCATGTGATGTCCCCGAAATTATTTCACCACCGCCACCGGAATTAGTTGGTATTAGCTTAAGTGGTGTAGTTAATGGTGAGGGAAGCCCCGTTGGAGGAGCCGAAGTAGCAATCTATAATAGTCAGAAACAATATCTGAGTTCTGTGGCTACATCGTCGGACGGTGCGTACTTATTTGAAAATATGAGTGCTGGCGATTATTTCATTGGTGTTACTCCGCCATCAGAAAGTGGCCTCAGCAATCCTACCCTGCAGGAAATAAGTATTGCTGGTCGCGACGTCGTTCACTTGATTACATTGATAGGTGACGCACTGACCTTATCTGGTTACCTAAAAGATAGTCAGGGGCGCGTGATCGATAAGGTTCAAGTAAGCTTGCATCAGCAGAGCACTGGTAACCAGGTGGGCAATAAAGTACTCACTGATACACAGGGTTATTTTGAATTTGCAGTATCGCCGGGCAACTATAAGCTAAGACCTTTACTCGATGTGTTTAACTCAGCTAGCGTTTCGGCAGTTCCTGCTTATCCAGTACCCGATTACGCGGCAATTTTTCATGAGCCGCAGAATATTCAGGTTAGCGCGAATACTTCTCTCGATATTACGCTGCCACTTGCTTTGCTTTCCGGTAAGACTGTGGATGCCTTTGGCAACGCAGTGCCTGGCGTTGCGCTAACAATTCAACATCAATTCTCTACGACGACTCAGGACTACTATCTCGAAAACTATGCGACAGACTCCTTAAGCAATGCGATATCTGACGATAATGGCGACTTTGAATTCGCGATTTTCACTGATCAGCCAGTCGACATTATGCTTACGCCTCCGGGAGCGCGCAACGACCTAGCTGTGACAAGTATCCAGGATTTCAGTATCAGTGAAGATACACGTCAAAACTTCACTTTAGTCGAAGGTGTATCGCTTTCAGGTGTCTTGCAGGACACGCAGGGTCGACCTATAGACAATACTAAACTCAGCTTGCACCTCCAGGAAAATGACGCCCAAGTTGGCGGCGCTGTTTATACAGACGAAAATGGTACTTATCAATTTCAGGTTGAGGCAGGCACCTACAAAATTAAGCCTCATTTGAACCCTTTTGGTCGTGGCGAAGATTCAAGACCAGCCTATCCCTTACCTGATTTTGCAACGGTGTTGTTTGCAGAAGAAAATATTGTTGTTGAGTCTGCTACGGTTCAAGATGTGATCTTGCCAATGGCCATTTTGAGTGGAACCGTTAGCGACAAAAATGGCGCACCAGTTGCCGCTACGCGCGTGACAATTAGCCATATCGCGTATCAGCAAAATGGAAACAGTGACAAAGGTTTCTATCTGGAGAGTCAGGGCAAGTCGCCTGCGACACATGCTTTGAGTGACGCAAACGGTGAGTTTTCAATAGCGCTGTTTACTAACCAAAGTACCGATATTAATTTTGTGCCGCCGCTAGGCAATCAGCTTGTTAGTAGTACGCTAATTAGTGATTATGTCATTGCGCAGGATACAGCTGATTCTTTCGTTTTAGCGCAGCCTTTCACTTTATCTGGCTACCTGTTAGATGAGCAGGGCAACCCGATAGACCATACAATGATTACCGCACATAATCAGAGTAATCGTCAACTTGCTGACACACCCGTTCTCACCGACAGCGAAGGTTATTTCGAGTTTAAAGTTTCCTTTGGAAACTATCAGTTAAGGCCTTACTTACAGACCCAGAATCAAGTTGATGACGAGGGTGTTGTTACGGCTTACCCTGTACCCGATTATGCTGCAGTTTATTACGCTGCCAGAAATATTAGTGTTTTCGCTAATACCTCAGTTGATGTAACGATTCCAATGTCAGTATTAAGTGGAAAAGCACTCGATGCCAACGGCGTCGCTGTTCCGGGTGTTAAATTGCGAGTAGATCATGCATATACGCGTGATTCGATCAGCTACTACATGGAAAATACTGGTGATGGCATCAACAGTAATGCGATCAGTGACAGTAATGGTGAGTTTGCATTCGGCTTATTTACAAATCAAGAAACTGGCATATCAGTTAATCCTCCAGAAAGTTCAGGGTTCGCTATCACCAATGTTAGCCATACTATTACCCAGGAAACCAGTGAAGATATCTGGCTAATTCATAGTGATTTTGCAGTACCAACAATTATTGCTGGTCCTTATGTTAAGCATATCACCGACTCAAGCGCTGTTATCGAATGGACAAGTGATAAACCTGGCTCAAGCATTGTAGATTTATCAAACGGCTTACGTTATCAATCAGACACACTAAGCACTGAGCATAGCGTCGTCGTGACAGGGTTGGGCCCCGAGACTCTTTATCAGGCAGATGTCCATTCATTAGATAAAGATGACAGGGCCTCTGAAACACTAAGTACCAGTTTTACAACGCTTGCTGTACCGGATTATCGGGCACCCCTGATACTAGAAGGCCCTTATGCATCAAATATAACGCATGAGCAATTTACCTTATCTTTGTGTGCAGATGAGCCGGTTAGAGGCTCGATATATGTTGATGATCAACACTTCACTCTTTCGGATTTAGCGATTTGCCATCAAATTCTTATCGAAAGTTTGAGTCCGAATACTGCGTACACAGTTATTGCTGAAGTAAGTGATGAGCAAGCTAACGGCCCTACAACAAGTCAGGCAATGACTGTCACCACCCTGCCCGCCCCCGACATCAGCGCTCCGAACATCTTACTGATGCCAATGGTTATTGACATTTCCGATACCAGTGCGACAGTTATCTGGACGACGGATGAAGCATCAACAAGTGGTGTATCTTATAACGATGGCAGCCAATACCATGTGGTAAGTGATCAACGTTTTGTCTTAGAGCACTCAATGCCTTTGGCAGATCTTTTACCTGAAACAGAATATACCTTAACGGTATCTTCCACAGACAGGCATGGAAACGGCCCGACTATCAGCACGCCGATAACCTTTACAACCCTGGCCTCACCAGACACCATGGCACCCATTATTATCGGCAGCCCATTAATACTGAATATTACACATCAAAGCGTCGTCATTCGCTGGAAAACTAGTGAGCCTGCAACGACTCGTCTAGTAATCGGTACTTCGATAGATGAACTTGAGCAAATTGAAAGTAAAAACGGTTTAAGGGCTTCGCATACTTTGCCAGTGACCGGCTTACAGCCTGATACATTTTATTACTTCCAAGTTCAGACCGCTGATGCGCAAGGTAATCTTGCAATGAGTGAGGTTATGTCCTTCCGCAGTAAAGTTAGAGGCCATCAAGGCGATCCTCACTTTATGTCGGAAGTGGAGGTTCTCGAACTTAGCGGTGCCACGCTGAGTGTCTACTGGGAAACCGATGTAAACGCTGATGCGCGATTGGTATGTACAAGCGCCGCCGCGACGCTTGAAGTGCACGTATCTAAACCAACTAAGAAACACACGCTTACTTTGACCACTTTAGTGGAAGGTAATAGCTATACTTGTACGGCATATTCCACTGATCATCACGGATATACAGCAAGCAAGCAAATTAATACGCTTATCGAAGTTGCCTCTAGTAAGCTAAGAAGTATTTCAACAAGTTCAGACAACACTGCGCCAATTCTGACCGCAACACCGGTTCTTGAAAGTTTCGGTGAGCTTGCAAGCTTAAGCTTAGTAAGTGATGAATTGTCGGTTGTATTTGTAGAATATAGACCTGAAGGTTCTGCTGATTGGCAAGCAGCGGGCTCACAATCCGAGAAGCTGGCACACTTTATTCTTCTTCAAGAGCTAATCCCCAATAGCAGCTATGAGCTACGATATGTGTTGGCTGACATTGTGGGCAACCAAACATCTTTCCAAACAATTTCTTTTAACTCCGGTAGCTTGATCGATCTACCCTTGCCTGCTTTCAGCTCGCAGCCGGACGCAAGCTTTATTTCAACAAACACAGCGCTTGTTGAATGGGCTAATACCGATCAAGCAATTGGCCAGGTAAGCTTTGGTACGGCGATTGATGACTTATCTTACAAAGAAGCCAATATAGATAGTGGACTGAGTCACCAAGTGAATCTTGTGAACCTTGATCCTGCGACTCATTATTATGTTCGTGTAGACGCTTATAATTTACTTGGCGAAATGGTTAGCAGTGACACCCTTAGTTTTGTTACGTCTGCTACAAGCGATAATGCAGACAGTGATAATGACGGCTTGCCGGATGTATGGGAGATCCAGTTCGGCTTGGACCCACAAGATGCCAGCGATGCATTTATTGACCAAGACAACGATGGTTTGAGCAACCGAGAGGAATTCGCTGCGCAAACTGACCCTAATAGCGCTGATAGCGATGTGGATGGTATTCCAGATGGTTGGGAGTTTGATCACAACCTCAACCCAAATGATGCAGCAGATGCTAGCCTTGATACTAACAATGACGGCATAACGAATTTGGATGAATTCCTTAGTGCGGCAGATACTGAGGCGCCGGTGATTGATTTGGTTTCTGAAATTACGTTGGCGTCTAATGGGCCATTAACTGCAGTGCCAATGAGTAATATTAGTGCAAGCGATAATGTTGATGGAAGTGTCGCGCTTATTAATTTAGATGAGACCCACCTACCACCGGGGCATCACATAGTTAACTGGCTCGCAGAAGACTCGGCCGGTAATAGAACAATTGCCAGCCAGTCTATACAGATAATACCGCAACTTTTGTTAAGCAAAGCTCAGGTCACAAGTGAAAACAATCGTGTTTCAGTTAACTTGAGCTTATCTGGGGAGGCACCAGTTTACCCTGTGCTTGTTCCTTACAGTCTTGGTGGTACAGCTAACGAAAATGATTACGACTTACTTACTAGCTCAAATGTCACCGAGCAGTCCACTAAGGTCAGCGGTGTCGTCATTTTTGACGAAGGCATGACTGCCGAGCTAGTACTAGAAGTCTTAGATGACCAAATTGTTGAAAGTGATGAGCAGCTTATCGTTACATTTAATGATCCGGTCAATGCGGTGATAGGTGCGAACGAGCAGCATCAGATCACGATTACAGAATCGAATATTGCCCCTAGATTAAACGTGACCGCAGAGCAAAATGGTTTGGCGCTTACAACGCTCAGTTCAGGTGAAGGCTTGGTGACTATTCATGCGCTTGTTGATGATTTAAATTCGGCTGACTCACACTCATTTGACTGGAGTAAAACCGACAACCAGCTAGTAGACCTTGACGGCGACTCAAGAACGCTTACCTTTGATCCGGTCAATTTAAGTACAGGCGTATATATCGCCGAAGTGAGTGTTACAGACAACGGTACGCCAAGTAAAGCTTCAAATGCACGTATAAATCTTAGAGTGATTGATACCTATCTTACATTGTCGGCAAATGACGATTCTGATGGTGATGGAGTCAATGATTTCGTCGAGGGGCGACTAGATTCCGACTATGATGGTATCGCTGACTACCTTGATTTTATTGACGGTTCAGCTTTGTTGCAGCACCGAGTAGGCAGTGACGATGAATATCGCTACCTAATGCAGGTTGAATATGGAGCGTCTCTATCCTTAGGCACAGCCGCTATGACGGACCCTAATGGCGGCGCATTACTCAGTGCGTTAAATCTGGGGGATATGGGATTAGAAACTGATGCTGAATTCGACTATGCCAGCGGCCTATTTGATTTCGAAATTCATAATGTGTTGCCAGTTGGAAGTAGTATTCAACTCGTTATTCCGCTTATAGAACCGATTCCTGAAGAAGCAGTGTATCGTAAATTAGATCCAATATACGGCTGGCAGAACTTTGAACTTGATAGCAATAACCAACTATATTCAAGTGCAGGAGAGCCAGGCATTTGCCCTTCTCCTGGAAGTACTGCTTATCAACCAGGCTTAACGCAAGGCCACAACTGTCTAATGATGCTAATAGAAGATGGCGGTGCCAACGATGCAGATGGCCAGGCTAATGGTACTGTGCTTGATCCAGGGGGCGTTGCCAGCTTAGTTTCTGAACCAGTAACTGAACCCACTACGAGCAAGGGTGGCAGTGGTGGCGGTTCAGTCTTCTGGATGCTGTGGCTTGTAGCGTTGCTTGGTTTAAAGCGAATTACACTAAGAGAGCGCCTTTAATTGAGTTTTATATCTTACGTACCAGAAAACCTGGTGCGTAAGATAAACGGGTATTTAATTCCCTCTATGACCCGCAGTGACGCTGTTTAGTGGGTTACGTAATCCTTAAATGTCGCTGGCTCGGCCAGAGATAGCGCTGAGCATTTCTTCTGCCTCGTCATAAGACATGTACTTTGCAACGGCGTAGGTTGAGTT
>NZ_LWFZ01000371.1:0-523 GCF_001635225.1 Oleiphilus sp. HI0086 | reverse complement strand
TCCAGAGATATTCGCCGGTCTCTTAGGTACGTCGCAAACTTTAGTAAGCCCAGCTCAATAACTTTCATACCCTGATGGTTTACACATACGAACTTGCTATAGCCTTTCGCTATCCAGACCAAGCGCATGTATTGCGGTTCCTTTCCTTCTCGCTCAAGTTGCAGCCAAGTACCCGTTTCAATAGATTTTGCTTTTAGAATCCAGGTTTTGAGCTCTTGAGACTTAGTAAGGTTTCGTTGCACCAAGTCATCTTCAGTCTCTGGCAGGTCTTGTAACTTAGCTTGCACCATATTATGGCAACCACGTGGCGCATTTTGAATAAGATGCTTTAACGACTCTCTTACAGTGCCAGACGCTTCATTCGTTCCCGATACCTGTTTCAGACCTTCTTGAATAACAGGAATAATTTTCTTAGCATCAACGGGGATTTCAGGATTGTCTCCAAAAGCAATTAGACGATCAAGAACCGATAAATAAGTATGCCACTGCTCACTATCTTCACCATATTTTATATGGGTGAGGT
>NZ_LWFZ01000370.1:0-675 GCF_001635225.1 Oleiphilus sp. HI0086 | reverse complement strand
AAACTCCATATAAATACAATAGTAGAAATGAATCAGGCATTTATACCATGTACCAGATGAACGCTCTATGGTTTACTTCCAAGATTGTGCGACAAGTAACAGCTTCGCTTAGAAAATATTGGACAGTTTGAGTATAAAAGTTTTAATGAGGGCTTTTTTAAACGCAATGAGAAAAAAGGCCTGAATAAATTCAGGCCCTTACCAAGGTTAAGATATCTTCGGAGCCAAAGAACCGTCTTGGTACTGTGCAAACATTGAATCAAGACTTTGAGCCTTAATCTTATCAGCACGACCAGCTGTTCCGAACGCTTCGTATCGAGCAACTACAATTTCTTTCATCGCACTTACAGTTTCTTTTAGATACTTTCTAGGGTCGAATTCTGCTGGATTCTGTGCCATAAAGCGACGCACAGCACCAGTAGAAGCCAGACGTAGATCGGTATCAATATTTACCTTACGAACGCCATATTTTATGCCCTCTACAATCTGCTCTACAGGGACACCATAGGTTTCAGGAATTTCGCCGCCGTACTCGTTAATAACAGCAAGCCATTCTTGAGGTACAGAGGATGAACCATGCATTACTAGGTGCGTACCAGGAATACGTTCATTTATCGCTTTAATACGGTCAATAGCCAAAATATCACCAGTAGGTGGACGCGTGAACTTATACGC
>NZ_LWFZ01000369.1:0-270 GCF_001635225.1 Oleiphilus sp. HI0086 | reverse complement strand
ATCTATTACATCTGGGCCGACAGAGCCAGAATAAATTGGTAAATCGATGGTTTTCCCATCAACCGATAACTGAGCTTTTTTATCAGTCATGGTGCTCTCCTGTTGCTGAGATAGAGTAAGCCAAGCGTAGCTGCTGCTTAATAGGTAAAAAGCTTGCGGCCAGTTGGCGACTTAAAAGTTTGCGCATTATGCCAAATAGAATGACTATAGTCACGTCTCTGTAATGTGCCAATGTAGATGAAAAAAAAATCAAAGAAAGTTTCGGCTTTT
>NZ_LWFZ01000368.1:0-389 GCF_001635225.1 Oleiphilus sp. HI0086 | reverse complement strand
CGCGATGGCGCCACGAGCGACACTATCGGTGTCGCCGGCAAAAACAGGAATGTCTGCTTGCTCAGAAATTTTGATGATACCTTCTATAGCAGAGATGACTGTGTTGTCTGTAGGGAGGTAAATTGCATCAACCTTGCCGAGTAATGAGCGAGCTGCAGTTTGCACATCCGAGGACTTGGGGGAGACTGCTTCAATTACTTGAAGGTTCAGCTCTTCAGCATGTTGCTTGATTAGCTTGAGAAGTGAAACAGAATTAGCTTCTCCTGGGTTGTAGATAATACCGAGTTGCTTACTGGCAGGGAGGACCTCTTTAATCATCTCTAAATGCAGTTTTATCGGTGTTAGGTCCGACACGCCTGTAACGTTTTTGCTCGGTTGCTCCCAAGACT
>NZ_LWFZ01000367.1:0-1150 GCF_001635225.1 Oleiphilus sp. HI0086 | reverse complement strand
GTGATGCCATGTGCTGGTAGCTCACATTGATACCGGGGTCATAACGAGCTGGCTTGCTGACAGCACTGCGTAACTGGTCAGGCACAACGATCTCCGGTACGCCGCCAAAGAACTCAAAGGCTTTCACATGTGCGTTAATCCAGTCGGCTTTGCGTTGCGTCCATGACGCCATTGCGAAGGTGTAGTTACTCGCGCCAAGTATGGCTACAAAGATCTCAGCTGAACGGATCTCGCCAGTATCCGGGTTAACGATAGGTACCGTGGCCCCGCTGTAATCCACAAACATTTTTTCACCGGCAAGGTGAATCTGGCGCATGGAGCGCTTTTGCTTAGAACGCCATTCACGATAGTAGCCGCAATATTGCGAATACTGATAGCCCGCGTCGCCATGTATTTGCTTATATTCCTCCCACAACAATTGCTTGGTAACGCCTTTGCGCTTGAGTTCTTGGTGAATGGCAGCGCAATCAGGCATAACCCGACCATGGCGCGTATTGATCTTGGCGTCGGGGAATAATAAACGTTCTAGTTCATTGTCAGTCATCTCTATTGGAAGTGGCCAGGTTAGCCCAACATCAACCGCTCTTTTTCCATAAGTGGAAACAGTGCCTACGCCGATTCCTAAGCTGCGGGCAATATTTCGATGACTCAGTTTTGCCTCGAGTTTGAGGCGGAGAATATCTTTAATGTGTCGCATTGCTAATCTCTTGTTTGGCATCGTACTCTCGGCTTAAAAGCGCTAAGAATAACGTGCTCGACAAATTGAGTTTCAATGCATGGAAGGAGTTTGTGATTGATGGTGATCAGTCGTTGCGATTACTCGATCACCGTTTGCGATAACAGCTAAAAGTGAGTCATTTTGAATCGCAATGAGTGATCACGTTCCGTCGCAACAGGTGATCACTTTGAATCGCAACGAGCGATCAGGTTCGCGCGGAATACGCAAGTAATGATAATCCGTTTTCAGAATCACTATTTCGAACCCTGAAGTACTGTCGTCGATGGCCATCTGAGGGATTTAAATCAATCGATGAAGCAAGAACTTGGGTGAAAGAGTTTGTCACTTGGTACAACACAGAGCACCGGCATAGTCGAATTAACTTTGTTACCCCAGAGCAAAGGCACTTAGGTCTGGATGAAGAAATATTAT
>NZ_LWFZ01000366.1:0-401 GCF_001635225.1 Oleiphilus sp. HI0086 | reverse complement strand
TTGGTGGATGAAGTATTTCCCGCAGAGCCTATTCGCCAATGGGTGCTGAATTTTCCTTTCCAGTTGCGCTTTTTGCTGGACCGTTACCCGGAGCTGATGGGCAAGGTCTTGAGCATCGTTTACCGTACACTCTCAACTGTTCTGCGCAACTAAATCAGGACACTTTTCTTAAAGAGTTTTCGTACTCGATTGGCGACATATCTTCGTTAGAAGTATGGAGCCGCTCTAAGTTGTAATAACGCATGTAGTCAGCCACATCATTTCTCATATGCTCTCTCGTTGGCTGGGGCACTTTCAAAACCCAGTCATGCTTTAAGCTTCCAAAGAACCGCACCACAACAGAGTTATCCCAGCAAGCACCTACATCCCCCATGCTAGCTCTGATGCCATAATTACTCAGC
>NZ_LWFZ01000365.1:0-566 GCF_001635225.1 Oleiphilus sp. HI0086 | reverse complement strand
TAACAGTTGGCTGAAATGCCTTGACCCATGCTTGCTGCTCAGGCTCACTAAACTTTATAATTTCAACACCCTGCTCGGCCAAGGTATTTTGTGCAGTTTGTGCAAATTCTTCAGTGCGCTGCACAACAGCCAAAGCCAATTTCTGCTGAAAGTCCGACAGTAACTGCTTGGTTGGTTTATTCAGCCGATCAAAGCTACGACGATTCATACAAGTCTCAATGGTCGTTGGTGCAATATTCAACTCTGTATAGTACTTGGCTTGCTCATAAATTTTAAAAGGAATAAAGCCCATATCAACCCAAACGATTGCATCAACCACGCCTTGCTGTAGGGCTGAATAGATCTCTGGAAACGGAATACGAACAACAGAGTAGCCTAAGTCTTCTGCCGCACCCGGCGCATTCATAAATGACACCACCTTTTTGCCTTTTAAGTCTTCAGGTCTACGAATAGGTGTTTTGCTCATTAAGCTTAGAGGTCTCACTGGCATAACATGTGCTGGATAAACACCTCGTCGAGTGAACTCCTCAGCCAAGCCATCAGCCATTAGCTCGTTCACAATTCGT
>NZ_LWFZ01000364.1:0-583 GCF_001635225.1 Oleiphilus sp. HI0086 | reverse complement strand
TGAGTTCACACTCATCGACCAAGCGATAATGCGAGCCCTTGCCCATATGCTGGTTGAGCAGATCAGGAACAAGCTGATGTGTTGCTGGTATGACACAGAGTCGGTAGTTATCGCCATCGTGGGTGATAACGGCTTTTGCCATTTGTTTGGCTGGCACGTTAGCAAGTCTGGCACTAGCTAAACTGGTATGAGATTCAGGGTGTTGAATGAGGTCGTAGTGCACGCCAACGCGCGACAAGTGAGCTTCGATTCTAGGAGCAATAGACATAACAAGCACCTCCATAAAAGCGAGTGAATCATCATTGTAACGCTGCGAAAGGTGTTAGGCCAAGAACCCTTTGTGCTTAGTCGAGTGCGCTATAGGGCAAATGGCTATAGCGCACTATCTATCACCCCATATGGTTTTATTTGTGGTCTTTGCAGGGCGCTTAGCGCTGGTGCTCGTTGTATTGGGCTTATTGCGGTTAATCTTCTTTTTTGGGGAGTCCTGTTTTTTCTGCTCAGTCTTTTTATTCGCTGGTCGCTTATTCTTCGGTACGTAATTTAAAATAGATACGGGCACGACTTTTCTCACAGGGAAGCC
>NZ_LWFZ01000363.1:0-8970 GCF_001635225.1 Oleiphilus sp. HI0086 | reverse complement strand
GCAATAGATCTCCGAATAGCATTCGTCCGATGCAATAATGAAGTCATGCTTGTCGGCTAGTTTTATGAGCTTTTTAAGCGTTTCAGCGGGCGTGACAGCGCCTGTCGGGTTGCCCGGAGAGCACATGAACAGAATCTGGCAGCGGTCCCAGGTACTATCGGCGACAGAGTCGTAGTCGGGAATGAACTGGGAGCTCTCAAGTGTAGGTAGTAGTTCAAGCTCAGCCCCTGCAAGATAGCTAGCGCCCTCATAGATCTGATAAAAAGGATTAGGGCTCAGCACTAAAGCTTGATTACTGGCTTCTCTATCGATGACCGCCTGAGTAAAAGAAAAAATTGCCTCTCGTGTGCCGTTTACCGGAAGAATATTATCTTCGCTGCAAAGAGTGCCGGGCTTTAGATTAAAGCGTTGTGTCGCCCAGTTTGTCATGCTCTTTCGAAACTCAGGTAACCCTTTTGTGCTTGGGTATATTGCGACTTTGCCTAGGTTATTGGTGATGCTGTCGAGCACAAACTGCGGAGAAGGGTGCTTCGGTTCACCAATAGACAAGGGAATAGCTGAATAATCTGCTGATGGTGTTACTTGCCCGAGCAGTGCTTTAAGCTTTTCAAAGGGATAGGGCTGAAGTTTATTCAAGTCTGGGTTCATGAGGTTATTTCTACCTGCTCATCTAGAAGTGTACATATGTCGTGCTGTAAGGCCTCGCAAATCATTGCGTCACTAAGCGGTTGACCGTCTGTGTCGGTAATGAAGAAAACGTCTTCTACTCGCTCGCCCAAGGTGGCAATACGTGCATTGATCAATGATAAATTATGCTTTAGAAGTGCTTGGCCAATACGAGCGAGTAGGCCGGGTCGGTCGGGTGTTACAACCTCCATTACGGTACGCTGATTAATCATGTCATTGCTGAAAGTCACTTCAGTCGGGAAGGCAAAATGCTTCAGTTGGCGTGGTGTGCGCCGGCTGATTATCTCAGGGTAATCTTCCGGGTCATCGAGTTCTTCAATCAAGCGTGACCGAACTTGCTCTTTTCGTTCTACATCGTTTGCTAAGGGCATGTTGTGTGCATCAGTTACAATAAAGTGGCTCAAATTGAACTCACCTCTCGATGCACTGATACGGGCATTTAAGACGTTGAGATTCAGTTGCTCAAGTACCGCAGTTGTTGCAGCAAATAGGTCGTCTTTTGAGCGGACGTAAACCATAATATGGCTGAAACCGTCACCTTGCTTGGTTTGGGTGTCGCGAATGATGATGAGCGGCTCACTTGAGTTGCCATGATTAAGTACTTCAGAGATTTGCCAAACGATGTCGGCGGTTGAGTCTTGAAGGAAGTAGTCGTCTTCAAAGGACTCCAATAAAGCATCAATCTCTGGTGTGGTGTAGCCACTATCGATGAGTAAGGTGCGGACTTCGCGTTTAGTGGCTTCTATCCAGTCATTGCGATCAACAGGCTTATCTGTGCCGCGACGTATTGCGCGCCTGGTTTCGATATATAACTGCTGCATCAGTGTCGCGCGCCAGCTGTTCCACAAGGTGTGATTGGTCGCAGAAATATCACAGACAGTCAAAATATATAAGTACTCAAGGTGAGTAAGGCTAGGAATTAGTTGCGCAAACTGATGAATAACTTCAGGGTCATCAATATCTTTCTTCTGCGCTGTCATAGACATTAGTAAGTGGTTTTCGACCAGCCAGGAAGTGAGTCGTGTATCGCGCTCGCTAAAATGATGGTTCTGACAGAAGTTTTCAACATCGATGGCGCCAAGTTCGGAATGGTCTCCGCCTCTCCCTTTAGCAATGTCGTGATAGATACCAGCAGTATAAAGGATTTCACGTTTAGGGATATAACGGTATAAACGACAGGCAAGTGGAAACTCTTTTTTTGCCTCAGGGTAGTCAAGATGAATCAGGTTCTTGATAAGCTGAATCGTATGCGCGTCAACTGTATAGCAATGAAACAAGTCATGCTGCATTTGGCCGATGATCTGTCCAAACTCAGGTAAGTAGCGGCCCAGTACATTGTACTTAAGCATGGCGTTTAAGGTTTTATGAAGGTCGTGCGGTGTGCGCAGTATCTCCATAAATAAGCTTGTGTTAGCCAGGTCGTTTCGGAAACTGTCATCAATAAGATATTGATGTTCACGGATTTGACGAATTGTCGTGGTTTTTATGCCAATGATCTGAGGGTTTTGTGCGAGTAGCAAAAAAATCTCTATCAACGCATAAGGTGAGCGGTCAAAAATATCTTCTGACTTAGCTTCAATATAGCCGTGATTAATTTGGAATCGTTTACCTAGTTCTTGGACACTGTCATCACTCTCGGGGTTTAGATAAAACTCATCAAAGTACTGAAGTATCACGTCAGTAAGTTCGGCTAAACCCAATACGATGCGATAGTAGCGTTGCATCATTTTCTCGACACCGAGCTTTTGCTCGTCATCTTCAAAGCCGAGTATTTCTGCAAGCTTGCGCTGGTGTTCAAATAGCAGTCGGTTTTCGTTGCGGTCGGCAATCATCTGCAGGCCATAACGAAGGGTAAGAAGAAAGGTCTCGCCGCTGACTAGCATGCGGAATTCTTCGTCTGTCAAAAAGTGGTAGCGTGAGCGTGTGCTGGGAGCTTCAGCACCAAAGTGGCGCTTAGATATCCAGGTAATGGTCTGAATATCTCGTAAGGTGCCAGGGGAAGATTTCAGATTTGGTTCGAGGTTGTATTCGGTGCCGCTATATTTCAGGTGGCGTGCACTTTGTTCTTCGCGTTTAGCTAGAAAGTAGGCTTTAGAGGTATAAACTGCGTCGGAATAGACCTTGTCTGAAATAATGCTCAGAAGTTCGGGGTCACCATCGATAGTGCGCGTTTCCAATAGGTTGGTCGCAATGGTGACATCGCTTTTAGCGGCTTCAATACATTCATCAATCGTTCTAACGCTATGGCCGATGTCTAGCTTCAGGTCCCATAATAGTGTGATAAAGTCAGACAGTTTGGTGCCCAGCTGATCATTAATTTCATTCCTTACCAGGATGAGTAAGTCAATGTCTGAATGTGGTTGCAGCTCGCCTCGGCCATAACCGCCAACAGCAATAAGGCTAACATGTTGGTCGAACCCGAAGCGTGCCCATAAACCTTTAAGAATATAATCCATGAGTTTGGATTTAACTTCGATAAGCTGACGGATATCTTCATTTGCCAGATACAGCCGATCAAGGACTTGCTTACTATCTTCCAGGATTGTCCGAACATTCAGGGCTGGTTGTGAGCAAGTACTTAAGTCAGAGACTAATGTTTGCATGTCCAGGCTAGATGCGTGGGTGAACTTTTCGAAGAGCGAGCTGTGTTGCGTCATAGTTTTATCGGCTTGTGCTTAACTTAGCAGACCTTCCTCTTCCTTACGTAAGGTCAGTATTTCGCAACCGTCTGAGGTAACTAGCAAAGTGTGCTCCCATTGCGCAGAAAGCTTGTGATCTTTGGTCACGACTGTCCACTCATCTGGTAAGAGTTTGCAGTGGCGTTTGCCTTGGTTAATCATTGGCTCGATAGTAAAGGTCATGCCTTCTTTTAGCTCAAGGCCGGTGCCTGGTTTACCATAATGCATGACCTGCGGCTCTTCATGGAAAACAGCACCAATACCATGGCCGCAATACTCGCGTACTACAGAATAGTAATTGTTTTCAGCATGCTTTTGAATAACAGCGCCAATATCGCCTAGTCTCGCACCCGGCTTAACAAGGGCAATGCCTTTGTATAAGCATTCTTGCGTAATTTTGCATAGCCTTTCGGCAGCAATGCTTCGCTTGCCAATGAAAAACATTTTACTGGTGTCACCGTGGTAGCCATCTTTAATGACAGTGATGTCGACATTTACTATGTCACCACTTTTTAGCACTTTCTTGTCGCTTGGAATACCGTGGCATATGACATGGTTGACCGAGGTGCAGATAGACTTTGGAAAGCCTTTATAATTAAGTGGTGCGGGAATGGCGTTTTGAGTATTAACGATGTAATCATGACATATCTTGTCTAGTTCACCGGTTGAAACGCCAGCAACAACGTGCTCTTCGATCATTTCCAGTACTTCGGCGGCGAGTCGCCCGGCAACCCGCATCTTTTCAATTTCTTCGTTGGACTTGATGGTAACTTTAGTATTCATAACTCGAAAAGAGAGCCTTTTGTCTAGGGGTTGTTATGGTGTCGGGAGAGCATTATAGCGCCATTTGCGACACAGACTTTTATCAAAAATGCGCCGCATTCTACCTCGAAAGGTGAGTTAATTGAATAATTATTGTTATTTGCTGGTGGCTGCTCGATTTATATTGTTAAAGGTTAAACGTAGAATTGAGTGGCCTGGCCTGCTATAAATGTAGGAATGCGCTTTTTATTTTGAAGTGGATATGGTATAAAGCGCACGCAAATTTCGGGAACTCACATCCAGCAGGGTGTCGGTAATCTCGATTGACTTAAATCCGCACACGTTTCGACACATTGATCTGGGTGCTGTGTTCTGCTTCTGCTACGGTGGTTTTGGTTCATGGTTGATTAATGGGACTCGTGGAGGTCTAACCCAAACATATTAAAGGAAAAGAACATGGCATCAGTATCTATGCGTGACCTGCTTAAAGCAGGTGTACACTTTGGTCACCAAACTCGTTACTGGAACCCTAAAATGGGTAAGTACATCTTTGGTGCTCGTAACAAAATTCACATCATTAACCTGGAGCAAACAGTTCCTGCGTTTAATGAATCTTTAGCTTTCGTTAAAAAGCTGTCAGAAGGTAAGAACAAGGTATTGTTCGTTGGTACTAAGCGTGCTGCTGGCAAGATTGTTAAAGAAGAGGCAAGCCGCGCTGGTATGCCTTACGTAAACCACCGTTGGTTGGGTGGTATGTTGACTAACTACAAAACGATTCGTCAGAGCATTCGTCGTTTCCGCGATCTTGAGACTCAAAGCACTGATGGTACTTTTGATAAGTTGACTAAAAAAGAATCTTTGATGCTGACTCGCGAAATGCAGAAGCTAGAGCGTAGTATTGGTGGTATCAAGGATATGGGTGGTCTACCTGACGCATTGGTTGTGATCGATGTTGATCACGAGCGTATTGCGATCAAAGAAGCTAACAAATTAGGTATCCCTGTTATCGGTATCGTTGATACAAACAGTGATCCAGATGGTGTTGATTACGTTATCCCTGGTAACGATGATGCGATCAGAGCTATTCAGATTTATGCAAAAGCTTTTGCTGATGCAGTGCTTGAAGGTTCTTCAAAAGGTGGTGAGTACGTTGAAGTGGCGGAAGAGTCAGCGGCATCTGAAGAAGGCGAAAAAGCAGCAGAGTAATCTTTCTGTAAGCGTTTTCTTATAAAGTGCTCAAGGGTCGGTTTTCCGGCCCTTGTTTTCATTCGTTATTAATAATGCTTCGGTTCTTATTTGGTTGAAGGTGTGTTCCGCTTGCGAACATTTTAGCGCCTTTTGGGCTTAGGTAATGGAAGCAAATTTTTTAATTTTACAGCCGCTTGGGTTGTAACGGTAAAGAGGAATTGACATGGCCGCTATTAGCGCATCAATGGTAAAAGAACTTCGTGAGCGTACAGGTCTTGGTATGCTTGAGTGTAAAAAAGCACTTGCTGAAGTAGACGGTGATATCGAAAAGGCAATTGAAGAGTTGCGTAAGAAAAGTGGTATGAAGGCAGCTAAGAAAGCTGGCCGTACAGCTGCTGAAGGTGTGGTTGTGGCTAAAGTATCTGCTGACAACACTTCTGCAATGTTAGTTGAAATTAACTCTGAGACTGACTTTGCTGCTAAGAACGAAGGTTTCCTTGCGTTTGCAAATAACGTAGCAGGCGCTGCATTTGAAGCAGGTTCTACTGATGTTGCTGGTCTTCTTGATTCAGAGCGTGAAGCTTTGGTTCAGAAAATTGGTGAGAACATTTCTCCTCGTCGTGCTGTTAAGTCTGAAGGTGAAGTTGTGGGTGCTTATGTTCACTCTAACAATCGAATTGCTTCGATTGTTGCGCTTAAAGGTGGTACGCCTGAGTTGGCAAGAGATATCGCTATGCATGCAACAGCGGTTAATCCTCGTGTTCTTAACCCTGAAGATATGCCTGAAGAAGAGTTGAATAAAGAGAAGGATATCATTAAGGCTCAGCCTGATATGGAAGGTAAGCCAGATGCGATCGTCGAGAAAATGATGGGTGGTCGTATTAAGAAATTCCTTAAGGAAAACAGCTTGGTTGAGCAGCCTTTCGTTAAGAATCCTGAAGTTACAGTTGGCCAGTTGGCTAAAGATGGCGGTGCAGAAGTTGTTTCTTTTGTCCGTATCGAAGTAGGTGAAGGTATTGAGGTTGAAGAGGCTGACTTCGCTGCAGAGGTTGCGGCTCAGCTTAAAGGCTAATTTAGTCTGTTTACATGGGTTTGTTAACAGGTAAATGTTGAAAAGATAGTTCCACTTTTTACCAATCCTGATACAATTCCCAACCGTGCCGTATAAGAAGGGTGATATAACCATTTTTCTTATGCGGCATTATTGTATCTGGCAATTGGTTTTTATCTTAAAGTTGTCTGGGGAGTACTTGCTCATCTGGAAAGACTGTTTTTAGTGGGGGCGACTCCCCCGAAATTAAGATACGTCATATGCATATTAAGCAGGTTCTTAACCTGTATTTGTTAACTACGCTTTAAATGCCGAGAGTGATTCATGCCTGTAAATCTCCAGCCAAAATATAAACGAATTCTTCTAAAACTTAGTGGTGAAGCTCTAATGGGCGATGAGGACTTTGGGATCGATCCAAAAGTACTTGATCGCATGGCTTTAGAAATTGGTCAGCTGATTGGTATAGGTGTTCAGGTTGGCATGGTCATAGGTGGTGGTAACTTGTTTAGAGGTGCTGCCCTAAGCCAGGCTGGAATGGATCGTGTTACTGGTGATCATATGGGTATGCTGGCTACGGTTATGAATGCCTTGGCGATGCGTGACGCATTAGAACGATCCAATATATCAACGCGTGTTATGTCAGCTATCCCGATGAGTGGTGTTGTTGAGCATTACGATCGGCGCAGAGCGGTTAGAGATCTTAAAGATGGTGATGTTGTAATATTCAGCGCAGGAACGGGTAACCCTTTCTTTACAACTGACTCTGCTGCATGTCTACGAGGTATTGAGATTGATGCTGATGTTGTATTGAAGGCAACAAAAGTAGATGGTGTCTACAACGCTGACCCGATGAAAGATCCGACAGCCGTGAAGTATGATGCTTTGAGTTATGATGAAGTCTTGGATAAAAAGTTAGGTGTAATGGATCTAACGGCAATTTGTTTGTGCCGTGATCACAATATGCCTGTTAGAGTATTTGATATGAATAAGCCTGGGGTTTTGCGCAGTATTGTAGTGGGTGAATCCGAGGGTACATTGATCGAGGCAGCTGCCGACGAATAAGATCGAGCCAGTTATATAAAGAATAAAGGAAAGATATATGTTAGATGAAATTAAACAAGATGCTGAAGAGCGTATGGCAAAAAGTATTGATGCGCTAGGTGTTGCTTTTGCCAAGATTCGTACTGGTCGAGCGCACCCAAGTATTTTAGATAGCGTATCAGTTTCATACTATGGTGTAGATACACCGCTAAAGCAGGCGGCTAATATTAGTGTTGAAGATGGCAGAACTTTGGCAATCTCTGTTTGGGAAAAACCAATGGTGCCAGTGGTCGAAAAAGCGATTATAGCAGCTAACCTCGGCTTAAACCCGTCAACTTCTGGTGACTTAATACGTGTGCCAATGCCAGCTCTAACAGAGGAAACTCGTAGGGATATGGTTAAGCTAGCAAAAGCAGATGCCGAGAGTGCAAGAGTATCTGTTAGAAATATTCGCAGAGATGCTAACTCCGATATTAAAGAACTTTTGAAAGAGAAAGAGATTTCAGAAGATGAAGAAAAAAGAGCAGCAGATGGTATCCAAAAACTAACTGACACTTATGTTGCTAAAGTTGATGCTTTATTGCAGGAAAAAGAATCAGACTTGATGGAAGTATAAAAACTGCCTGTTTCGGGCGAAAGTGTGTCCAATGCTTTCGCTCGTTAAATTTCGTGTTATTAAGTATTGGGTTGGATAGATAAATTGAGTGAGCACATTCCTCTAAGCTCAGGGAGTAAACCTAGACACGTTGCTATCATTATGGATGGTAATAATAGGTGGGCTAAGCAGCGCAAAAAGATAGGGATTTCTGGGCACAAGGCAGGCGTAGATGCGGTTAGAGATGTCGTTAAAGCTTGTGTTGAGGAAGATATAGAGGTGCTGACTCTATTTGCCTTTAGTAGTGAAAACTGGAGGAGGCCCGCCGAAGAGGTTGGTGCGTTAATGAAGCTTTTCCTTTTTGCCTTGCAGCGAGAAGTTAAGAAACTGCACTCAAATAATATCCGCTTGCGAATTATTGGTGATCGAGAGCCGTTTAGTGATGTGCTTCAGGAGCATATGGCGAAAGCGGAAGAACTAACAGAAAATAATGATGGTATGACTCTGGTCGTTGCCGCTAACTACGGTGGGCACTGGGATGTCGCGCAAGCGACGCGGAAAATTGCCCATAAAGTTGCTTCCGGCGAGATTGCGGCTGAAGATGTGAGCGAAGACTTAATTCAATCACATATCTCTTTGGGTGACTTGCCTTTACCTGATTTAATGATTCGCACTGCGGGTGAGCAGCGCATCAGCAATTTTATGTTATGGCAATTGGCCTACGCAGAATTCTATTTTTCCGATTTGTACTGGCCCGATTTCAAGAAGGAACAGATGCTGGAAGCCTTAAAAGCCTATGCTGGACGAAAGCGGCGCTTTGGGCAAACTGATGATCAGTTGGATCAGGCCGAGTAAATAATCACGGGACTCTTTTTGTGTTAAAACAACGAATAATTACAGCTTTAATTCTTGCTCCACTTGTTTTGGGGGGTGTTTTTTTACTGCCTCCAGAGTATTTTTCTTGGTTT
>NZ_LWFZ01000362.1:0-387 GCF_001635225.1 Oleiphilus sp. HI0086 | reverse complement strand
TTTCCTTATTTGATCGCTTATAAAGCGGTGGCTTTTAAGCTTTCTTCTTTGGCGCTCTGCTCCAGATGAGCGATGCAAGCCTGTAGGGTTCGGCTTACCTGAGTTTGGTCCCTAATCATGGCCAGTTTTGGCCAGGTGCAGCGTTCACCCATTTTCAAGATATAGTCTCTTTCTGAAGGGCTAGGGTTCTTCATGAACTTGGTATACCAGGAAGGCGGAAATTCAGGGTGGATATTGATGTCGCCCAAATAGTCCTGATCAAGCATCAAGGAAGCGTGATTTAGCCAAGAACTCCAAGCCTGAGAGTGAAACCGACGCTTCCCCAACTTAAGTAGAGCCTTTCCTTGAGAAAAGCTACTGCTGACCAATAGGTCGGCAAGGAAGGCT
>NZ_LWFZ01000361.1:0-220 GCF_001635225.1 Oleiphilus sp. HI0086 | reverse complement strand
TTACCTCAGGTCGAAATTGACGAAGCCAGACTTCTTTATCTAATGTCATTGTCTGCAAGTCATAAAAAAATAAGCCGGGCCGCAGTGTTCCTTGCCCTGCCCCAAAAGCCAAATACCAAAGAGGATCCCCACCAAAAGCATCGGGAAGAGTCAGGGCGGTAGGCTTGCTTGTACACGGCCCCATTGAAGTGTGTTTAAATTCAGCCAATAAAGAAGGTGT
>NZ_LWFZ01000360.1:0-1110 GCF_001635225.1 Oleiphilus sp. HI0086 | reverse complement strand
TAAAGCGACCGATATTGCGCATATTTGTGGCTTGAATCAGGTAAATCGAATTGAACGCGGTGTCGCATATTATGTTCGATCTGCTGAAAAGCTTACGCTCGAACAGCGCCAAACGCTATCTTCGCAGTTCTATGACAGAATGACTGAAGCTGTCTTCCATGAAACGGCGGGTGCCGAGTTGCTGTTTAGACACTCTGAACCGCGCCCTATGAGCAGTGTCGATGTGCTGTCATATGGTGAGAGTGCGCTTGAAGAAGCAAATAAGCGTATTGGTCTGGCTTTGGCTACAGACGAAATAGAGTATTTAACCAAAGCTTTCTGCGGGCTAAAGCGTAACCCGACAGACGTAGAGCTAATGATGTTTGCTCAGGCGAACTCTGAGCATTGTCGTCACAAGATCTTCAATGCATCTTGGGATATTGACGGTGAAGCTCAGCAAAAATCATTATTCTCGATGATTCGTAATACCAATGAGCTGAATTCTGAAGGTGTATTGTCTGCTTATGTTGATAACGCTGCGGTAATAGCCGGATCGAAAGGAAAGCGCTTCTACCCGAACCCTGAAACTCAGGAGTATCAGGCGCATGAGGAAGATATTCATATCCTCATGAAGGTTGAAACACATAACCACCCGACAGCTATTTCTCCATTCTCTGGTGCCTCGACAGGTTCAGGTGGTGAGATTCGTGATGAAGGTGCTACAGGTAAAGGCGCAAAACCTAAAGCTGGTNTGACAGGTTTTACGGTATCGAACCTAAGAATTCCTGGTTTCGAACAGCCATGGGAAACAGATTTTGGCAAGCCTGACCGAATGACTTCTGCCTATAACATCATGCTTGACGGTCCTCTAGGTGGTGCTGCCTTCAATAATGAGTTTGGTCGACCGAACTTGTGTGGCTACTTTAGAACCTTTGAAGAAGAAGTTGCTGGCCCGAATGGTCAGGAAATCAAGGGTTACCACAAGCCTATTATGATTGCTGGTGGTATGGGAAATATTAAAGAGTCCCATGTACTGAAAGGTGACATCGATGTTGGTGCAAAGCTAATTGTATTGGGTGGCCCGGCCATGCTGATCGGCCTTGGCGGCGGTGCAGCCTCTTCGATGGATTC
>NZ_LWFZ01000359.1:0-494 GCF_001635225.1 Oleiphilus sp. HI0086 | reverse complement strand
TGTTGTGGGAGCCGACAGATTGGTTCTCGTGGGGAGCAACCTATTACAGCGAAGCAGATATGGAGCTTAAAGGTACGTTCTTCATGGACTATACCGATGAGTGGACAGCTTTCTGGAACGGTTTTAACGCGTCAATCATTGGTGCGATTACCGCTGCAATACTGGGCCTCCCAAGAGGTGTTCCCTATGAATCCGGGAATGTGAACCTCGACTTGAAAATCCCTCAGATGTTTAAGACGGGTATGAGAGTTCGCCTTACTCCTGATTATACCCTCAATGTGGATGCGACATGGACTGATTGGAGTCAGTGGGAAGAATGGACTTTTTACTTTGATAGAACTCTGGAAATGCTAACAACAGCTCGACTATTGTCGGGGTTGGTCACAGGTCGTTCTCTGACTTTGCCTATTGGCTTACGTGATACCTGGCACTTTGGTTTCGGTTTAACTAAGCATGTTAATTCTCGTCTGGATGTCAGGTTTGGGTTAGAGTTA
>NZ_LWFZ01000358.1:0-432 GCF_001635225.1 Oleiphilus sp. HI0086 | reverse complement strand
GCTTTCTGGTCGAAAACAGTTCAAGAGGTTTGAGTTAGTTGGCAGCAGTAGCTATGTTCGAAGCGAGAATAAAGAACTCAATAGTGATTATTTAGCTTTCCCACAGTGGATTTTTACACTTCAGGGTAACTACCTACTTGCTGATAGCAATATCGAGCTATCAATCAAACAAAGAGCAATGCTCAACTATAGTGAGGGTGACTATATAACCTCGACAAACCCGACAACGCTAGAGGTGACGCAAATTGCGCCAGAGGATGCAGATGATTATTTTCGTACTGACCTCAGCCTTCTTAAACACTTCGACTCTAAATCAGGCGAAGGCGAACGTGCTATGTATATAAACGTGAATAATATTTTTGATCAGAAAAATACCGTCGCATCACTATATAACGTTGAAAACGGCCTAGCGGATTCTGGCTTATCAGTTGA
>NZ_LWFZ01000357.1:0-463 GCF_001635225.1 Oleiphilus sp. HI0086 | reverse complement strand
ATGTTGGCAAGGTAATTTGTCCACTGAGCTAATTGTTTTTCGATGATGTGAATATCGATAGTGTCGGCTTGGTGGCGGTTTGCCTTGCTTTGTTTTAGCTTACTCAAGTGATCGTCAAGCGCAGTAAACAAAGTTTCAGCCATATTGAGTTTGTCAGAATAAAATAAAGACCTACCTAACTCCAGACCGATCAAAACCTTGTCTTTGTTATAGTCTTTCTCGAGAGCTAACCATTGCATGTAGGAACCTCCACTCACCTCGTGGATGACTTGAATCACTTCATTCCATAAGGCCTGTTTAACCAAGAGCCGGCTTAACTGTTTTAAAATTGCTAGGTTGTCAGCAGAGTCCTGGTAGTTGGTGATAAAGGAGCTAGAACTTAGTATATCTATGGCTTTCTCATTATGGCCTGCCTGTTCCCAGCTATAGGCTAGCCTTTTAATATTCGCAGCTGTGGCTTTGA
>NZ_LWFZ01000356.1:0-346 GCF_001635225.1 Oleiphilus sp. HI0086 | reverse complement strand
AACGATAGCAGACTTCTGTTCCGTGCATAAAATTAGTCCCTTGATGATGGGCTGCAGGGATTCCAAAGTAACAGCTAATCCGACTCTAAACGCAAAACACTGGGTGTTGAGCAATGATTGTTTCGAGTTAAAAGAGGTAGCTCAAAACAGAGCTATTTCTCTCATTCTAATGTCCCACCGATGGTCACTGTGTCTGGGCGTAGGCTTTGATTGACTCTGATCCGTACCAGGTAATTCCGGGCTCTCTCCAAACTTCTCAGTCGATTTACATTTCTTATCACTGTATTTACCGATATCCCGCTTCAAAGCACTGTGTAGTGTTGAGCCTTGGAGTGATAGACTATGG
>NZ_LWFZ01000355.1:0-572 GCF_001635225.1 Oleiphilus sp. HI0086 | reverse complement strand
CCGATTGAGAGCAACAGGCGAGAGAGAGCTAAAAGCGATTGCTATTGGTGAAGAAGTGATGAAAGAGCTGCGTCGCCTGGATGAGGTGGCTTATGTTCGTTTTGCCTCTGTCTATCGTAGTTTCCAGGATATCAATGAATTTAAGGAAGAAGTTGATCGGCTAGCTCGTTCTGAGAATACCAAAAATGACGCTTAGTGCTTTCTCAATAGATGACGCTCACTATATGGCTGAAGCTTTGCGCTTGGCCAATAAAGGGGTGTATACAACCCAGCCAAACCCACGGGTAGGTTGTGTCTTGGTGAGGGGCGGTCAAATTGTGGGGCGTGGTTGGCATAAGAAGGCCGGAACAGGGCATGCAGAGGTAAACGCCCTCGCTGAAGCGGGAGGACTCGCGCAAGGTTCGACAGCTTACGTTACTTTGGAACCCTGCAGCCACTTTGGTCGAACACCTCCCTGTGCTAAAGCCTTAATTGATGCTCAAGTATCTGAGGTGGTTGCTGCGATGCTGGATCCGAATCCTGAGGTGTCAGGTCGAGGCTTTAAACTTCTGGAGGATGCGGGAATAAAAGTA
>NZ_LWFZ01000354.1:0-270 GCF_001635225.1 Oleiphilus sp. HI0086 | reverse complement strand
TCTTGTAATAAATAAATCGCCTCGGGTGCAACTACTTGACTAAGCTTGAAAGGGTAGCGGGTTAAAGTTTCACCTTGTGCGTTGGTGACCTCGCGAATTCCTCTTAAGGGCATGTTGAAGCCATTACTGGCGATAGTTTGGTAGAGCTGCGTCACTTCAAGCGGTGACAATGATTGAGATCCTAGGAATAGAGAAGGGTAGGGCGTGAGCTCTCTTTTGACACCTAAACGCCTGAGCATGTCATGCACTGTGTCAATTCCTAGCTCTAAA
>NZ_LWFZ01000353.1:0-543 GCF_001635225.1 Oleiphilus sp. HI0086 | reverse complement strand
AATGTTTGATGTTGAGCGTCCAATGAATATATTTGGTCGAGGGATTAACTGGGTATACAAGCTCTTGGCACGCGCAACTTTAGTGCCTAATACATCGATAGATCGCCAAGGTTTTTTTAACCGCCTATTCAGCACTGTTACACCTTTTCTTGAATGGTCGAAGGCCTTTAAAAAGCGGAATCGCCCGCTTTATAAAAGGCTTCAGTTTGTTTTTAACTCGCTGTTGCTGTTAATTCTGCTATTAATTATCGCTACGCCGTTTATTATCTTCTCATAACTAGTTTCCATACTCGCTATGATATAAAACTCTCTTGTTTCTAGAATAAGAGCGCGCACCCCAATTTACTCTGTGTGCAATTATGCACAACGCTTCTGCATATTTTATATTTCCGCACAAGTGTCCTTGATCTATAGTGACATCATTGTTTCTTCTGTTTAGCAGGAATGTGTGATGATCCGGAATACAGTAAGTTCTTACGGTTTGGTGGCTATTATAATTCATTGGCTCATGGCTGTTAGTATATTCTTCCTCTTTGGCTTGGG
>NZ_LWFZ01000352.1:0-28331 GCF_001635225.1 Oleiphilus sp. HI0086 | reverse complement strand
TGGCTTTGTCGTTGCTCGTAATCATGAGCCGGGTAGTACGGGAAAGTTTCAGGTGGAGGTGCCGCAAGGCTCGGGCGAGAGCATTATCGTATCACCGAAAAGGCTCAAAGCCTGGCAACCTGCTTACGCGATGACGGTGCACAAAAGTCAGGGCTCAGAGTACCAGCGTGTCGGGATTCTTCTTGCTGATTACGCTAAAGAACTTTTATCGCGTTCGCTATTATATACCGGTCTTACGCGGGCTAAACAGCGTTGTGATATATGGGCCGATACGCAGGCTCTGGAAAAAGCTTTTTTGGAGTGAATACTCAGCTAAAGTCTTAGGGTGTTATCTTTCCTCTGTGCAGCGAAGCGCTCTGTGACCTCGGTGGTTCAATGTGTAGGCAGAGCCTTAACCTTGCTCGCCAAATAACTATTCACTTCGCTACTTAAGGTATGCTGAGCCAAAAACCGGGCTGCAAAGCCATTGATATCATCAATTTCAGTGCGTTTACCCGCGCGAATATCTTGTAGCATAGAGGAGATATTTGTGCTGGTTTTTTGCATCACATCGAAAACCAGCGTTTCGATTTCATCACCGGAAAGAGGGTAGCTTGCTGTGTTTAGCAGCTCGCTAAGTTCTAGCTTCAGTATTGGCCAACCTTCAATAAAACGTCGTGATGTCCGTACTTGGCCATTCGGGCAATTTAGTAGCGCTGTATAGGGATTAATAGCGCAATTGATCACGAGCTTGTGCCACAAAGCCTGCCATATGTCCTTTTCGTATTGGAGTGTTAGCGTCTTGTCTAATGCGGGTGGCTGAAGGTAATTAAGTAGCGCTCGGGCAGCATCGTTAGATTCTGCAGCTTTGTTTAAGGGGCCGACGCGCGTAAGGCCGGAGCCTGCATGGACAATTTGATTTGAAGAAACCCGATTAGCGCCTTCAGTCGTGACGGCGGCGAAAATAGGGTTATCAGGAAAGGCTTCTAGAATGTCGTATTGGCTACCCAGGCCATTTTGGAATAACACTAATAGGGTTTTATCTGTGATGGCTTCACCAAGCTTTTTAAGGCCGGGAAGGGCATCGAAGCTTTTGGTGCACACAAGTAGGCAATCGATTGTTTGCGGTGTTTGTTCTAGCCTAAAGCTTAGTTGGGTATTTTCTGGAATGTGAGCCAGGAAGGGGCTGCTAATAGAGAAGGAAAGTTCCTTGCGCATAGACAGGTTTGAGTATGCTCGCTTATCAATAAAGCTAACATGCGGGCCAGAGGCCCCTGAAAATCCGCAGTGCAGATGAGCTGCCCAAAGACAGCCCATTGCACCGGCACCCATTATGTGTAGCTTCAAGGCCAATTACATGGCCTTGATTTTTTCGAGCTGTTCAGCCAGCTTGGCTTGGCTACTTTGCGCGTCTTCCAGCTTAGCCTGCTCTTTCTCTACAACGTCTTTTGGCGCATTGCTTACGAACTTCTCATTGTTCAGTTTGCCAGAAAGGCGCTTAATTTCTTTCTCCGCCTTATCGATTTCTTTATTGAGTCGAGCTATCTCGGCATCAAGGTTGATCAAACCGGCCATTGGTACCAAGACTTCCATAGAGCCGACTAACTGAGTTGAACTCATAGGCGCTTCTTCGTCATTTAACCAGCTCATTGACTCGAGCTTGGCGAGTGACTTAACAAAGCCTTCGTTTTCCTGGAAGCGGCGCTGATCTTCATTATTGCCGTTACGCAGTAGAACGGGAATTGCCTTGGCAGGAGAGATATCCATCTCACCACGAATGTTTCGTATTGCGACGATGACACCTTTTAGCCACTCAACGTCACCCAGTGCTTTTTCATCGACTTTCGACTCATCTGCTTCAGGGTAAGGCTGAGTCATAATGGTTGCGCCAGACTGACCGGCCAAGGGAGCAACACGCTGCCAGATTTCCTCTGTGATATAAGGGATAAAGGGGTGAGCCATTCTTAGTACAGCTTCAAGTACTCGTACCAGTGTGCGGCGTGTGCCACGCTTAAGCGCTTCGTCGCTGTCGTCACTGTTTAGAATCGGCTTGGAAAGCTCCAGGTACCAATCACAATACTCATTCCAGATGAAGTCATACAAAGTGTGTGAGGCCATATCTAGACGGAACTCACCAATAGATTTTTCAATGGATGCTTCGGTTTGCTGAAGGCGCGAGATGATCCATTTGTCAGCTAAAGATAATTGATAATCGTCAGAATTCTGAGCACAGTCCTGATCTTCAGTATTCATGAGCACATAACGTGCAGCGTTCCAGATCTTGTTACAGAAGTTTCTGTAGCCTTCTAGGCGTTTCATGTCCCAGTTGATATCACGACCCGTCGAAGCCAGTGAGAATAGGGTAAAACGAAGTGCATCGGTCCCGTGTGCAGAGATACCGTCTTCAAAGGTCTTGCGCGTGCGCTTCTCAATTTTTTGAGCAAGCTGGGGCTGCATCATATTACCGCAGCGTTTTTCAACCAGAGATTCAAGGTCGATGCCGTCAATCATATCGAGCGGGTCGAGTACGTTACCCTTCGACTTGGACATTTTGTCACCATGCTCGTCTCGAATAAGGCCTGTTACGTATACATATTTGAACGGAACCTGGGCTTTACCGTTTTCATCTTTCATAAAGTGCATGGTCATCATGATCATGCGGGCAACCCAGAAGAAAATAATATCGAAGCCCGTTACCAAAACATCTGTTGGGTGGAAGGTCTTCAACCTTTCCGTTGCTTCTGGCCAACCTAGTGTGCCGAAAGTCCAGAGTGCTGAAGAGAACCAGGTGTCGAGAACGTCTTCGTCTTGAGACAGTTCAACTGAAGCATCAATATTGTTTTCAGTACGTACTTCTTCTTCAGTGCGGCCAACGTAAACATTACCTTCAGCATCGTACCAAGCCGGGATTCTGTGTCCCCACCAAAGCTGGCGAGAGATACACCAGTCCTGAATGTCGCGCATCCAGGAAAAGTACATGTTTTCGTATTGCTTGGGAACAAACTGAATCTCGCCATCTTCAACTGCCTGTATTGCAGGTTCAGCTAGCGGGCCTGCACGAACGAACCACTGGTCTGTAAGAAGTGGTTCGATGACAACACCTGAGCGGTCGCCGTAGGGTGCAACCAAATTGTGATCATCAATACTTTCTAATAAGCCAAGCTCTTCAAATTTTGCAATGATGGCTTTACGCGCTTCAAATCGATCCAAGCCAGCAAATTCTGCGGGTAGGGCTGTATCGAAAGCATCTGAAGCTTGGCCTTCAGTGTCGTAAACTTCTGCTTCTTTAAGGATGGCAGCATCAATATCGAAGATATTGATCATCGCTAGGCCGCAGCGCTTACCCACTAGATTATCGTTAAAGTCGTGCGCAGGTGTTATTTTTACACAACCAGTGCCTTTTTCCATGTCGGCATGATCATCACCCACAATCGGGATCAAACGACCAACAAGAGGCAATTCTACAAACTTACCGATCAGGTCTTTGTAACGTGGATCTTCAGGGTTGACTGCAACGCCTGTATCACCCAGCATGGTTTCGGGGCGAGTGGTTGCGACGACTAAGTAGTTTTTACCTTCAGAGGTTTTTTCACCATTGGCTAGTGGATAGCGAAGGTTCCACATATTGCCTTTTTTGTCTTTGTTCTCGACTTCCAGGTCTGAAATAGCCGTGTGAAGCTTAGGATCCCAGTTTACCAAACGCTTGCCGCGATAGATTAAGTCATCTTTGTATAAACGAACAAATACTTCCTGAACGGCTTTGTAAAAGCCATCGTCCATCGTGAAGCGTTCATGGTCCCAATCGACAGAAGCACCTAAACGACGAAGCTGACGGGTAATTGTGCCACCGGACTCTTCTTTCCAATCCCAGATTTTATCGAGAAAGGCTTCACGTCCGAGGTCATGGCGAGTTTTGCCTTCTTCAGCAGCAAGCTTGCGCTCAACAACCATTTGAGTTGCGATACCCGCGTGGTCGGTACCGACCTGCCATAAAGTGTTATGACCTTTCATGCGGTGATAGCGGGTTAGGGCATCCATAATAGAGTCCTGGAAGGCATGTCCCATATGCAAGCTACCGGTGACATTCGGTGGCGGAATCATAATGGTGTAGGGCTGGCCTTCATTTGAAGGCTTGAAGTAGCCGCTTTCTTCCCAGGTTTTATACCAAGACTGTTCTATTTCGCTAGGTTGGTAGGTCTTATCCATAATCGTTGATGCTTACTCGTTAAAAATGGCTAGAGGTCGAGTGCCTGACTTTCGCTTGGCATACGATAAAAAATGGCCGACATTATACATGGCGTGAGCGAGCTGAAGCTAGGGACTTGCTTAATATAGTTGCTTAAAAAAGCAAAGACTTCCCTAAGCTTTCCGTAGATCGTGGATATGAACCTCATGGCCAAGGCTCTTTAGTTGCTTGTATAAGGTACGTGCGTCCTGAATTTCGATTTCAATATTCGGAATGATTAAGCACAAACGGCTGAAATCTTCCAAGCGCTCGGGTAACTGCTTTCGTAGGAGGATGAGCAAAGAATCGTCTTTTTGAAGTGATGACTTTAATGGTTTGTCATCGATGATGACTGGCGCGGTTTTGCTTTCTGACTCATTTTGACCGAGACTATGAGGAATAAAGCTTTCGAGTTTGAAAGTCCATAAAGCGCTGTTTAGTGCTTCGTTTTGAATAGCGTCCACAGTCTGAATATGAATTCGACTGTGTTGTTGCAGGGCTTTCTCCGTTAAACGGCAACAAAAAGCAATTTGCTCAGAAAAGTTGGCTTCATTTAAGAGGTATAGGTCTATTCTGGGCATGCTTTTGTTGTCGCTGTCGTAATTAACTCAATAGTCTTGCTAGATATTTAAGACGCTTTGCTTAACAGATAGTTCAGTAGCAAAGGAACCGGACGACCTGTTGCACCTTTGTCTTTTCCTCCTGATACCCAAGCTGTACCTGCGATATCCAAGTGAGCCCATTTGTATTCTTTGGTGAACCTAGACAAGAAGCATGCAGCGGTAATGCTGCCTGCGCCTTTGCCGCCAATATTTTGAATATCGGCAAAGGGGCTTTCGATCTGTTCCTGATACTCATCCCAAATGGGTAATTGCCACGCTTTATCGTTTACCTCTTTGCCTGACTGCAGAAGCTCATCGACCAGGGTGTCGTCATTGCCCATCACGGCAGAGGTGCTGTGCCCAAGCGCGATAATGCAAGCACCAGTAAGTGTCGCAATATCGATAACTGAGGCGGGCTTGTAGTTTTTGGCGTAGGTTAGGGCGTCACATAAAACTAGGCGGCCCTCTGCATCGGTGTTTAGAATTTCTACTGTTTGACCCGAAGCTGTTGTCACGATATCACCAGGTTTGGAGGCGTGTCCAGCCGGCATGTTTTCAGCCGCTGCAATGATGCAGACGATATTCATTTTGGGTTGTAGGTCGGCAATTGCAGTCATCGTACCGATAACGCTCGCGGCACCGCACATGTCATACTTCATTTCATCCATTTGCGGGCCAGGTTTTAAGCTAATTCCTCCGGTATCAAAGGTGATGCCTTTGCCGACTAACATATGTGGCGCATCGCCTTCTTTGCCACCTTTATACTCAAGGATAATCATTTTTCCTGGTTCTGAGCTACCTTTGGATACGGATAAAAATGCACCCATGTTTAGTGCTTCCATATCAGATTCTTCGAGTACTTTTACTTCAAAGTTATTACTTCTGCTTGCTAGCGCTAGTGCTTGCTCTGCTAGGTAAGCAGGTGTACAGACATTTCCGGGTAGGTTGCCAAGCGTTCTGGTTGTAGCCATGCCTCTCGCCTGAGCTTGAGCGATCACAGTTGCTTCGCTCAAGGCTTGTTGGTCTGCAGTGCAGCAGACGACACTGATGTTTTCCAATATGATGGCCGGAGATTTTTTGCTTTTGTACTGATCGAAAGTGTAATGCTGGTCAGAAATTGAGCGAACGAGACTGTTTGCGAGTTGTCTGGCGCTAATGTCTGTGCCATCTATAGTATTGTCCAAAAAGCAGTGTAAGGATTTTACTTTGGCGCTTTTCGCTTGACTTGCTAATGCGCTGAAGGCCTTGTTTAGGCTGCTTAGGTTTAACTTCTTTTTGTCTCCCATGCCCAAAAGAATAACGCTATTAGCGTGTTCGCTACGAAGGGGTAGGAAGAAGCTTTTTCCTGAATCACTATCAATGTCGAATTGCGATATGCTTTGGCTTAGTTGCCCATCAAGAAGTTTGTCGAGCGCTTTGCCTTGCTCACATAGTGTCTGATTTTCGTATAGGCCTATGCATAGGCTGTCTGCTTTTAGTGATGAAATCGCGGTATCGACAATATTGTAATTCATTTCTGTCTCTTATCGTATCGAAGGTCATTAGTGCTGAAGCACATAATGAGGTGGTTTGAAAACGTGTATCGTCATAGAATAGCAAGCCAAATGATGAACTGCATCGTTCTTCAGCAAATTTCTGATATTAGGGCATATTTTTGATTAACCATAAGGCACTTTTGAAAACGCTTTTTAGCAGATTATATATGGCGCTAGGGAACAATAATGAGAAGAATTAATCGTTACATTGTGCAAACAGTGGCGGCGTCCATGCTATTGGTTGCGGCGGTTGTTCTATCGTTAGATGTTTTGTTTGCGTTTATGGCGGAAGTGAATGATTTGAGTGAGCAGTACGGGATTATTGATGCCGCATTGTTCGTACTGACGACCCTGCCTCGACGAATATATGACTACTTGCCTTTGGTGGCGTTTATGGGGTGCTTGATAGGCTTGGGTGCAATTGCCAAAAATAGCGAGTTGGTGGTGATTCGTGCAGCGGGTGTATCGACCAGAAGGATTGTCTTTTTTGCGATGAAGCCTGCAATAGTTGTTGTGCTTATTGGTTTGTTTTTGGGGGAGTTTGTTGCTCCTGTAACGGAAGGTATAGCTCAGAGTCGTAGAGCGGTTCTCCAGGGGGCAGAGCAAAATGTTGCCAGTCATAGAGGGGTGTGGCATCGGGAGGGTAATACTTTTATGCACTTTAATGCCGTGCAATCAAACGGTGTGCTTCATGGTGTGTCGTTGCAGAGGTATGATGCTGATCATCAGCTTGAAAGTAGTGTGTTTGCGAAGCGTGCTATTTTTCAGCGTGGTACTTGGCAGTTAGAGTCTGTTATTGAAACAAGCTTTAAAGGGGCGCGCACTTACGTCAATCATTTCCCAACTAAAACTTGGCAAACAGACTTGTCTCCCTCGGTGCTTAGTGTGTTGGTTGTGTCATCCGACGACTTATCTATATCGGGTTTATATACTTATTCTCAATATCTTGAAGCTCAGGACTTAAACTCTGACGCTTATATGATGTCATTTTGGAAGAAAGCGTTTCAGCCAATTTCAACGGCAGTATTGGTCTTGGTGGCAATATCGTTCGTATTTGGGCCTCTTAGGTCTGTCACGATGGGGTTTAGGGTGTTTTCAGGGGTAGTGGTTGGACTGTTGTTCAAGTATGCACAAGACCTGTTAGGGCCGAGTGCAATTGTGTTTGGTTTTAATCCAATCTATGCGACTGTTATTCCTATTTCGGTATGTTTGGTAGCAGGGATATTCCTTTTGCGAAGGGCACGTTGAGCTGGAGTGAGAGCAGTGTCTCACACAGACTTTCCATGATTGAACCAGGTTGTTAATTCGCGTATTATTCAAGCAGCAACTAGACTGGATAAAATGCGTATGTAGTAGTCCTTGGGTCAAGGGTGGATTGTAGGACCTTGGCACAGGTTTGTGTATGCATGGATGCGGGCTGTATTTAAGAAAGAAAGGGGCGCCTAACGGTACAAAGTCTATATATCCCGATTGGACTAAAATAGAGCTGAAGGCCGGCACAATAAAAAAAGTAGGAGAATACAATAATGAAAGGCTTGAAGAGGTTGGCTTTGGTGACGGCAGTTTCTGCTTTGTCATCAAATGTGATGGCCGAAGTCCAAATGCTTGATGAAGATAGTCTACAAGACGTCACGGGTCAGGCAGGTCTTACTCTTGATGTAGAAAGTCAGTGGGAGATCGGAGAGTTCGCATATCACGATGCAGGCTATTTGTTGATTCAAGGTATCCGTATGGGTGGTAACTCGTTGGGTAATGGTACGGGCTCTGCAGGTACGATGCTTGACAACTTACGGCTTGAGATTGACATCGCCGGTGATGGTACCGACGGTGATAATGAGCTTGCATATGGTTTTTCCAATATGCGTGATATTGCTCAGATGTATGTAAATGATGGGAATACTGATACGACGTTTGTTAGTGTTGCAAACGGTATTGACTCAACTCGTGATAACGCTGTAATTGACGATAAGCGCACATATGGTGATGGTGATTTGGTAATCCATTTTGACTTTACTGATGGCTGGGCTTCAGAAGGCGGTATCGATCAGTATAGAGCTGACGGTAGATTTGGATTAGACGATTTTCATACTGCAGAGCTAGTCCTAGAGCATGCTGTCGACTTTCGTCTTGAAATCGATGCAATTGGCTTGGCAAGTTCAAGTTATGAGCTAGGTTCTGCTGGTCTAGATACTGATGGTCAGGGTCCCGACCAAGGTGCTGCTGGTACAACTACCTTGATTAGTCAATTAGGTATCCAGGGTTACTTAGGTCCTGATGACTTACATCTTGAGAACAATGGTAACGGCTTTGATGGATCTGGACCTCTAGGTGGTAATACGGGTAAGGCTGACTCCAAAATATACTGGGGTCGTTACTTTAAGATTACAGATCTGGATGTATATATTGATATTGCCGGTGTTCAGATTTCTGACATGGAAATTCACAATGAGCGTGGCGATTTGACAGGTTTGGATGGCACTTCATCATTTAGTTTTGCGCACTCTATTCGTGAAATCTATGCAGTTAAAGATGCTGTTTTAAATATAGATGGTCTGCTTGCTGGTAGTAATCCTTTTGTGGATGGTATTGCAATCAATACGCGCTTCAAGGGTGATATTGATATCCACTCTATCTCATTCGGCGATACTGGTGAGTCAATCGGTCAGTTGTTTATTACTGATATGGAGTCGACTACAAACTGGATTATCTCTGCTCACGATTAATTTTTTGTTTGTTGTCTAAAAAGCTCTCGATTATGTCGAGAGCTTTTTTTTGACCTGAGAAAGCTGGTTTGACTTATTTAGAGTCTAGCTGCGCTTTGGAATTCGTATAACTTTGCTTTCAGATGCGATGCATTGCCAGGTTCGATTTTTCTTATCGATGAATACCCAAAGGTAGCCAAGACCGAATGCGGCAATGGAAACTCCGGCGACAAAGAACCTGACAAGGGCTTGGTTCCAGCTGATTGATGTGTTGTCCTCATTTTGTATGCGTAAATGCCAAACCTGCATTCCAAGGGTTTGTCCGGTTTTAGTCCAGAAATAACCAAAAAACAGAAATAGGGAAATAAAAAGCGTTGAGGATAGTAGTGGGTCCTTAAGCGATTGGCCTGACTCATTAATTTGCTTGTACTCTTCGGCACCAATAAGGCTATGGCTAATCGCCATATAGATCATGGTGATGGTCATGGTGAGAGCTATGCATAAGATACTGTCATAAAAAAACGCAAGAAGTCGCCGAAGGAGTGTGGCGGGCATGTATTGGTCGCTTGGTTCGGGGAATTTATTCATAGTAATCGCATTAAGTTGGTGAATTGCGTGGAATATAACAGATTCTTGCTTTAGATGTCTTTTCTATAAAAGAATGCCTAAAGAAAATCTTTTTGCGGACGGTAATAGCTATGAGGTCAACCGGATTTTAGAGGGTTTTGTATGAACGCATTAGATAACATTGACAAGCTAAACGATGGTGGGCTGTCGCGGCACCGCTCGCTAGATGCCAGTAAGATAGCTGAAAGCACTGGCTCTGCAAAGCTAAGTGCAAGTATGCAAACAAGCGTTGAAACTCAGCTTTTAGAAGCCGGTACCGATAGTGGAAGGAGAATTTTCTCCCGCTCGATAGAGACAAACTTTAGTTTCAATATTACTATCGAAAAACCTCAGTTTGAGTTTAAAGTGCCTTCTCCATCAGATGTGGCTCATACTGTGCTCGGTTTTGTCGAACGCCGAATTGAAAGCGAGCTCAGAAACGGGGCGGATGAGTCGAGAATTGGTGACTTATTAAGTCAGGCTCGAAAAGGGATTGAGGCGGGCTTTTCATCCGCTAAAGAAGATATCAGCGCATTGGGTTTGATGGATGAAAAGCTTGAGGAGGAAATAGCTCAGTCTCGACATTTGGTTGATGAGGGGGTAGATGATATTGAAGGAAAACATCTGAGTGCTGCAGATGGCTTAGCTGAAGGGAGCAAGCAGAGCGCTAGAAATGAAGTTGCGGCTTCGACTAACACTCCTGTAGATACTGAGGCTAAAACCTCCCAGCAAGCTTTAAATGTTTACGAGTTTTTTACGCCAGAGAAAGTCAATGAACAACAGCTTAAGCCAGAGTCTTTCGAGGCTGTTTCCAAGTACAAATATGCAAGTCATGATAGTACCGAGTTTTCCTTAACGACCAGGGATGGCGATAAAGTCTCGATTCGTTTGAGTGATACATTTGCCTCTATTTACCAGTCTTCGGGAAACTCTCTAGGCGTGGCTGTGTCCGGCGATAAGTCGTTTGAATATAGTGTCGAAGGGGAGCTGGATGAATCGGAGCTTACGGCAATTAACGAGCTATTGTCGCAGCTAGGTAATGTAACGGAATTATTTTTTCAAGACCGCTTTCAGGATGCATTTGAATCAGCGATGAGTGTAGGGTTTGATTCCAGCGAAATTGCATCCTTTTCCTTAGACTTGTCCAAGACTGTAGCGGAAGAGTTAAGAACTTATGGTGCACCTTCTAGTTCACAAGAAGGTCGAACGAATGACTTATCAAACCTAAAGCGGTATCAACCTATTGTAGATATGGTTAATCACTTTAATCAGATGAATGATTCAATGGGAGTGTTTGAATCTCCGCGCGACTCAATGGTCAGCTTGATTCGTGAAACGCTTGAAAGAGTGAAAGATATGATGAGTGAATTAAGTGAAAATAGCGCTGACGCTGATAAGTCTATGATTCCAGTAGATAAGGTAACTGTTTCCCACTTTATCGAATTTAGTGAGTACTTATTGTCTGAATGATTTTAGAGGTGGCTTCCTAGGTTAAAATAAATTCTAGCCTCGGTAACGGGGCCTAAGTAGCTGTTATGTCTACGTAGATGGTTAGCTTCTGTCCTGGCTGTAGATATTTTTTCTTGTTTAGCTTGTTCCAGCTTACTAGGTCATTAATCGTTACGCTGAACTTACTTGCGATGCGAGCGAGCGAGTCACCTTTTCTTACTCGATAGCCAATCTTTCTGATCATTTGCCTTTTATCTCTAAAAGACGGTAGCGGCATGCTTGCTTTACCTACATCCTTAAGTGACCAGATAATTAATTCCTGACCTGGCTTAATCGGGTCAGTGGGTGCCATGCCGTTCCACTTGGCTAGAGAGCGAACGCCTACTTTGTGAGCTCTGGAAATATCCCACATGGTATCTCCAGAGCGTACTTTATAACGTAGTTTCTTGCTGCCTTGGCTTCCGGATATTTTGTCTTGCTTGCGCTTGAGTCGATTATGCTGGCTTAAGTTGTAATAAGCTTTACCTTCAGATGCAACAGGGATAAGTAATTTTTGTTTCTCTCTGATCGTGTTAGAGCGCAGCTGATTGACTTGCTTAATCAAGGTTGGAGTTGTGTTGAATTTCTTTGCTATGCGAATTAAGGAGTCACCGCGTTTTATACTGTAGCGAGTCCAGTTGAGCCTCTTTTCTGGAGGTAGCTCAGTCAGCGCGGCTTTAAACTGTTTGGCGCTCTCAATAGGTACCAATAAACGATGAGGCCCCATGGGGGCGCTAGCCCACTGATTGAATCCTGGGTTGAGTTTATATATTTCCTTTATATCGATGCCGGCCAGGGTAGCTGCCTGGGCAAGATCGATCTGCCCGCCAGTTTGAACTGTCTCAAAGTACGGTTTATCAGCGATTTTCGGGAATTGAATGTTGTATTTTTCAGGCGACTTTACAATCTTGGCAAGAGCAAGCAGTTTAGGGACGTAAGCGCGGGTTTCTCTTGGAAGCTTCAAAGACCAGAAGTCTTGGGGTTTTCCTAGTTTTTTATTGCGCTTTATCGCCTTACTAACGCGGCCTGAACCAGAGTTGTAAGATGCAAGAGCATGGAGCCAGTTGCCGTCAAATCGTCTACTTAAGTAACTCAGGTATTCGAGAGCTCCTTGAGTCGATGCTAATACGTCACGTCGTCCATCGTACCACCAGTTTTGATGCAAACCATAAATCTTCCCGGTACCTGGAATAAACTGCCATAAGCCTGAAGCACGGCCATGACTGTATGCGAAAGGATCGTAGGCACTCTCGACAAAAGGTAGTAGTGCTAGTTCCATCGGTAGTTTACGTTTCTTAACTTCTTGCACCACATGGTGAAGATAGCGTGAAGAGCGCTTAAAGGTTCGGTCTAGATAATTGGGGTTGTTTACGTACCAGCGTAACTGGCTTTGAATGCGCTTGTTGTCAAGAGTCAGGTCGAGTGTAAAGTGCTTTCGAATATCGTCAAGCAGGTCGCCTTGGTCAGGGTTATGGCTAGGTCTATCACGAAGAAGCTGAAGCTCCTGATTGACTTTCTGTTCCAGCTCATCAGTTGGAGTGATAAAACCGTATTGCTCGTAGTTACGATTCTGCTGTTTGTTATGTTCGGCAGATGCGCTGTCGATAAGCTTATTATTCAGAGCAAAACTACTGAATAGATCTTCATCTGGGCTGCTCAAAAGGCCGCTAACGAAAAACTTTTCTTTTGGCTCCACCGTTTCGTCAAATATTTGAGAGATTAAATAGGGTGGTGCTGTTAGTGCTTCGTTGTCGGAATTACTAGCTGGTGTCGTACTGGTGTGCTCTGGGGAGGGTTGGAGCTTTGCTTTACTAGCAGTTGACGCTTGCTTAATGCCACTTTCTTGAGTATTTGAGATTTGTTCGCTTACTTGAGTGTTTTCCTTGCTCTCAATGTCGGGGGTAGGTTCGCTTTTGTTTGATGTTGTGTTGCTGGAAACTGACGGCACCGAGCTAGGGGGGGCAAGCTGTCCGCGCGACGAATCAAAGCTCGCGCAAGCGTTAATAAGCAAAAGTAGAACTATAAGAGGAAAATGACGCATATCGATTGGGTGGCTATTTTACTGCTGCGAGAAAAGGAACACATTTTGTTAGGCGTTAAGCAAGTTTTCCCGCCCAGTCTATGAAGTAGGGGCTTTAGGGTCAACTGCTTGGAGCTAAATAATTAGTAACAAATTTAACTCTGTAAGTGCTAACCCGTTGTTACTATGGTCAGAACTGATCTTTCGCGAGCCTTGTTGCGGCAAAAATATCTGGCTCACAGCTATTCGTATTGGGGAATAGTTGTTTAACATTCGAAGCTAAGGCTGGATCGTTGCTTCTAAAAAACGGGTTTATCTCCAGTTCTGTTTTTAGTGTGGAGGGGATAGTGGATAAGCCACGCTTACGCAAATCGGTGGCTTCTACTAAGTAGTTTTGTAGTGCCTGGTTGTCTGGCATTAGACTCAGTGCAAAATCTAGATTGGATAATGTATATTCGTGTGCACAGAAGATGCGTGTCGTCTTCGGTAGTAAGCGGATTTTTCCAAGCGAGTTATACATTTGTTCAGCACTGCCTTCGAATAAGCGACCGCAACCACCTGAGAATAGTGTGTCCCCACAAAACAATGCGTCTAGTTGTTCGCAATAGTAGGCATTATGATCAAGCGTATGACCCGGAACGTCGAGGCTTTTGAATTGTAAGCCAAGTAAGCTGATCGCTTCGCCTTCAGACAGTTGCTCATCGATACCTTCAACTTTTGAGTGAGATGAGCCGAAGCTTTTACAGTCATATTGATCTTTAAGTTTTGCCAAGCCTCCCGTGTGATCAGGGTGGTGGTGAGTGATAAGAATTGCTACTAGGTCTAGCCCTTGTGAATTCAAATAATCTTGAGTGTCACTAAATGAGCCAGGATCAACAACGACAGCCTGCATGCTCGCGTCATCATATATACACCAGATATAATTGTCTGAAAAAGCAGGTATGCCATGAACTTTTATCATATGATAACTCTCACTTAGGTTGATTTGTCATAGCTTAGAATGAATACTGGGTAAATTAAAGCTACTTTAGATAGAGTCTGCTTTGTTGCGAGCACGCTGCGGGAGCTTTGCGATGTCAGGGTTACAAGATTTGGATAAAAATGCACAGGCTAACAGTTCTAAACAACAGCAACTGGAACAGTGGTTTCAGAGTGCTTTAGGACGTAGTTTATTAGCTGACCAACGGCGTAATATAGCAAATAAAATACATCGCTTGTTTGGCTATCACCAGGCTGAGATAGGTGTCTCGCATAGGGTGCCAGTAGGTAACCCAAGTAGCTTGGGGCATAAATTTTATGTGTTGCCAGAGTGGGAACCGGACTTACCTGAAAACTCTATTATTTCTTCTTCTGAGGAATTGGCATTAGAAAGCGAAACCCAAGATGTTGTTATCTTGCACCATGCACTAGATTTTTCCAGTGCGCCTCATCAAACCCTGCGAGAGGCAGCCAGGGTGCTCAAGTCTTCTGGTACGATGGTGATAGTTGGGTTTAACCCTCTCAGTACTTGGGGAGTGAGGAGGTTGTTAGGGAGGTCGCAGCAAGCACCCTGGAATAGTTGTTTTATTGGTGGTAAGCGAATCGAAGATTGGTTGAATTTGCTCGATTTTAGGGTGGGAACTACTAAATACCATTACTACGGCCTGCCTTTTAATAATGCAGGTTTATTTAGGCGTTTTTTGTGGCTCGATAAAGTGCTCAATACAAAAGTCCCCCTAGGCGCATACTATTTGATATCGGCACAAAAACAGGTCGGTTCACGAATCAATTCCTACTCAAAATGGCGTCGAGGTGCAAAGGTCGTAGGAATGCCTTTGGCAAGCTCACGGCACACTCGGGTTTTGGAACAAGACTTTTCAGTTTATAACGAGAAAGATAAAGAAGAATGATAGAGATTTATACCGATGGAGCCTGTAAAGGCAACCCTGGACCGGGAGGTTGGGGAGCATTATTAACAAGCGGGAAGCATCAGAAAAAGATTTATGGTGGTGAGCTTGATACAACCAACAATAGAATGGAGCTGCTTGCTGCAATTCGGGCGCTCGAAAGCTTAAAGAAACCTAGTGTTGTTCACTTACATACCGACTCCCAATATATGCGCAAAGGGATGCTTGAGTGGATAAAAGGTTGGAAGAAAAATGGCTGGAAAACTGCAGCCAAAAAGCCAGTAAAGAATGTTGAGCTATGGAAAGCGTTGGATGAGCAAGTCGCAACACATGAGGTAAAATGGTTTTGGGTGAAAGGTCATAGTGGTGATCCAGGTAATGAAATGGCTGACCAGCTTGCCAATCTCGGAGTTGACTCGGTTATTCGAAAAGACAGTATTGGTAAGGTTCATGTGATTGATGGAGTTGAAGGGTGAGGCAGGTCGTACTTGATACAGAAACCACCGGTATAAATCCTCAGCTTGGCCACAGGATAATCGAGATTGGTTGTGTCGAACTGATTGACCGTAAGCTGACAGGAAATCACTACCATGTGTATATCAATCCAGAGCGGGTCGTAGAGCAAGAAGCGATAGATGTCCACGGAATAACGAATGAGTTTCTAGCTGATAAGCCTTTGTTTGCTGATATTGCCCAAGAATTTCTTGAGTATATAAAAGGTTCTGAACTGGTTATCCATAATGCGGCGTTTGACGTTGGCTTTATCAACTACGAATTTAACCTTTTGGTCAACAAGATCCCTCCGGTAGAAAATTACTGTGGTGTATTAGATACACTAGCCATGGCGCGAGAGAAGCATCCGGGGCAAAAGAACAATCTGGATGCTTTATGTAAACGCTACGGTATCAATAATAGTCACCGTGAACTGCACGGGGCTTTATTGGATTCCGAAATACTCGCTGATGTTTATTTATTACTAAGTGGTGGGCAGACTAGCTTGTTGCTAGATAAGGAAAAGACAGATGAAGGTGGCGCCGGAGGTATTCGAAGGTTACCCGGTACACGCAAGCCTCTACCTGTTCTGGCTGCCAATACAGAGGAAGCTGCGTCTCATGAAAAATACCTCGAATCACTTAGAAAGAAATCAGACCAGGTGATTTGGGACTTATAAGTGTTTCATAAGTAGCAGAGCTAGTCTTTGCTAATTACGAAAACACACAGTGCTAAACTTGTTAAGCGTCGGAATTGTGATATAAATTAATAACCAACGATATTTTTTTAAATTGATTTAGAGCATGTTCTGACCATTAACTGAGACGTTATTTGGTTAGAAGTATTAATGCAAGAATTAAAGCGGTTTTATTTTGAAACTTGATAATTACTCTTTGGACCGGAATTAGCTTATGGCCTTGTCATCTACGAGTCTAAGTTCTATTGAACTGGTTCAGCCGGAAATTGAAGCAACAATTCAACACGCAGAGCAAAGCCTGGAACGATTTCAGGAAAATCGCGACAGTGGAGAAGATCTTCAGAACTGCATCGATTACTTGAACCAATTGCGCGGTATCTTTGTGCTGGTAGAGGTACAGGGCTGCGTGCTGCTATGTCAGGAATCTGTTGCCTTAGCGAATGAAGTGCCTGTTGGTGCAAATGACGACAAAAATGGCCTGTTAACAAACCTAAGTAATGCTATTTTTATCTTGCGCCGTTATACCGAATATTTTTGTCAGAAGAAGCTTGATCATCCAGAGCTTCTTTTGCCGATTATCAATGAGCTTCGAATAGCCAGAAAAACCAAACCCTTTCCAGAGTCACACTTTTTTGACTTACCCAGCGATAGGGCATTTGACCCGAGCACTATATTTGGCCTATCGAGTAGTAATAAACTTGGTGACTTTGAACACCACGCTAAGCGCTTCAGGCATATGTATCAGGTTGGTTTGCTTGACATATTGCGTGACCGAAACAAGCAAATAGCGTTGCGGCTAATCTCTCGTGCCTCCAAAGGTGCAATGAAACTATGTGCTGGTGAGCCATTGGCGCAATTTTGGGCCTTAGTGAATATTGTCGCAGACACCTTGCTTGAACAAGATATGAGTACTCATGACCTTCGCAAGCGCTTGTTTATGAAGGTTGAAAAGTACCTTCGTGAGATGGCATTGGTTGGAACTGTGGTGACCAGTAAATCGGCACCGGAGTCTTTGCATAAAGAGCTTATCTACTTGTTAGCAATTAGTGGTTCTTATTCTCAGCAAGTGAATGCAGTACTGGAAGGCTACAAAGTTTCCCTATTGGATTTTGATGAAAAGTCTTTATCGGCAGAAAGCAAGCGGTTGTTTGGCCCGGGTGCAGATGTTCTTAAGTCTTTGTCCAATGCATTGCAAGAAGAGCTAATTCAGCTTAAAGAAAAATTAGATATTCTTGAGCGTGGTGATGCGCCAAGCGATGAGGATATGCAGTTTATAGTGGGTGTCTTTGAACGCCTGAGCAGCACCTTGTCTATGCTCGACCTGAAGAAAATTAGCCTAGCTTGTGATCAGCAGATCGAAGCAATCAAAACTTGGCAAGGCACAGGGACGGATGTTGCCGAACAGGATTTATTTGCTGTAGCTGACGCTGTGTTAGGTATTGAGCAGGCGATTAAGCGCTTTGAAGAAACGGGTATTCAGGGTGAAGTAGAGTTGCAGTCGGCCCATAAAGATGGCGAAACGCCATATTTGAGCGAAGCGACTATCGTTGTTATTGATGAGTCAAAGTCCGGGCTAGGCTTGGCTAAACGATCAATTAGCTCCTACGTTGAATCCCAGGGTGATAAGCTTCACCTGGCAACAGTCTATACTGTCATGGACAGTATCCGTGGTGCAATGAGCATCATTGGTGAGGAGAGGTTAACGTCCTTGTTATTGAAGTGCATGTCCTGTATTCAACAGGAGTTGGTTGACGGTGATACGATGCCTGACCAGACTTTGTTAGAAACTCTGGCTGATGCACTGACTTCATTGGAATACTACATTGAGAGTATGACCAAGGCACAAACCCAGAATGATGCTTTGTTAAAGTTGTCAGAAGAAAGTCTGGCTTCAATTGGGTATGGTACTTAAGCTTATACAAGGGTAGGAGGTAATTATGTTCTTGCCCGTCTTGTCTATTGCTATTCTCGGCGCTCTGCTAATTGTTATTTCTTTCAAGTACCTGTTCCTTCGTACATGGTTCAAGGCATGGCTAAAAGCTACGCTTGCTATTCTAGCTATACTCTCTGCAATGGCCCTTCTTTACAGTTCCTGGGATTTGTACAGTTTTAAAGCACAAACTTCTGCTCAAAAGATAGCAAGCGTTGAAACATTTAGACTTGGACCTCAACGATATAATTTGGTTTTAGAGCTAAACGAACAGCCTCCTCTGCACTTTGAAATAGAAGGGGATATGTGGCAGCTGGATGCTCGCTTGCTCGTCTGGGGAGATTTCTGGCGCTTTTTAGGGATGGAAGATGCATTTCGTTTTGACCGCTTATCTGGACGTTACCATTCAATAGATGATGAAAGAAATAAGCCCAGGACGCTGTTTAATCTTTGGCAGGCTGACAAGGGCTCAGAAAATACGCTGCCTGTGCTTAGAGATTTTAAGCAATGGCTAACTAGTTATAAGTGGCTGCCAGGGGCGAGCTTGGTTTACGGGAGTGGTACCTTTATTCCTATGAAAGACCGGGCTCGGTTTAGCGTTTATTTGAGTGAGGGTGGTTTGCAGGCTCGAGCGGAGAATGTTCAGGCACACGAGGCAATTGAGAGCTGGCTTTAAGCTTTAAAACCGGCTTAAGCGATTTAAGTATTCAATCGCACGTTCTTCTGACCAGTAGAGTCCTTCTTTGTTAAAGCCCATAAAGCCAACATGACCACCAAAACGTGGTGTTTCTAGCTCGAAGCAAGGGTTGCTCTTCGCTGCTTCATGTGGGAAACATTGCTTTGTGAGGAATGGGTCATCTAACGCGCTGATAAGTAGTGTTGGTGTATTTATCTGTTCTATATACCTGCTAGAACTCGATTTGTACCAGTATTCTTCTGCACTAGCAAAGCCGTTTAATGGTGCAGTGTAGCGCTGGTCAAAGTCGTAAAAGGTTTTCAGTTTTCTAAAACCTGTTAGGTCAACTTCTTGCGGGAAACGAAGCTTTTTTTCTTTAAGTTTTGCTTTAAGGCTGAACAGGAAATTTTTCATGTAAATTTTATTCTGTGGCAGCGCTAACTGTTTTGAGCTGCTAGTTAAATCACATGGAACAGAAAAGGTAACGGCGCCGCTGACTTCTTTGGGAACGTCTTCGGATTCGCGGCCAAGGTATAAAAGTGTCTTATTGCCACCAATGCTAAAGCCAACTAAGCAGACCTCTTCGTAACCTTGTGCTATGGCATGCTTAACAACGTATTGTAAGTCTCCTGTTTGACCGCTGTGGTATGACTGGAGCTTTCTGTTTGGTTCGCCACTGCATGAGCGGAAGTTCCAGGCAAGCACATCCCAGTTGTTCTGGAGCGCAATTTTCGCCATGCCGAGTATGTATGGACGTTTACTATGTCCTTCAAGGCCATGACTAAGCACCACAAGCCTTTTAAGAGGGCTTTGCTTGTTCTTGGCCCAATCCAGGTCGATAAAGTCTTGGTCGGGTGTTTCCAGGCGCTCACGAGTATAAAAGTCAGCTGATACCTTTCTGAAAACTGAAGGATAGACGCTCTGAAGGTGGCCATTTCTGGCCCACCAGGGAGGAAGGTATTCCATTTATTTATCACCCAGCAAAAAATATCTGGTGATTATGCGGCAAAACAGGCCGCTGTTAAATACTAAAAGTCGAGAAGCTGTTGAACGAGGAAGCCAAGCATGATGCCAGTGATGCTCATGGCCAATACGATGTCGATAAAGGTAAAAGGTTTACTTTCTTGTCTCATGATCTACTCTCTTCTTTATTTGCGACACTAATTACTCAGGTAATGAACCAGCAGCTAAGATAAGTTTGCTAGTTCACGGTAGGTCGCAATTTAAAATATCCTTGTAATGTCGTTGTGGTTATATTGTAACTAAATTATTGATGCTTTTTAGGGCTCTAATTTAAAACAATGTTAAATGTGAGTTTATGTATCTGAGCGTTTGTTAATTTTTAACAAAGCTAATAGAAACGTCTAATTGCGTCGTTTACATCTAGATACAAAGTAGTTAATTGAGGAAGTTGAATGAATTGGGATCGTGATCGCTTATTAATGGAGTTAGGTAAGTTTTCGTTTAAGTCGAAAGCTGCAGTTAAGGGGGAAATAGCGCATTACTATGACTTCTATGATATGGCTTTCTATCGTGAGTTCGACGGACTAGAGCAGCGTGCAGGTTGGCTTGATGCAAGTGACTTTCGTATCGTTATGCAAAGCTTTAAACCACTTGATGCTAAAGGTACCGTGTTTGTGTTTCATGGATACTTCGATCATGCCGGAATATATCATCACCTAATTCGCTTTTTAATAAAGTCGGGTTATGCGGTTGTTATCTATGATATGCCTGGACATGGATTATCAAGTGGCAAGCCTGCTTCAATTCAGTGTTTCCAGCAGTATCAAGAGGCGATCGATGCTTGTTTGGCGTCGTGTCGCGCTAATCTACCGCAACCATTCCACTGTGTTGGTCAGAGTACGGGCGGGGCAGTTTTGATTGACCGCTTAATGCATACTGAAACGCACGGTGAAGCTTTTGATAAGGTGGTTTTGCTCGCGCCGCTGGTGCGACCTAAAGGCTGGAGCTTTGTTAAAAAGGCTCACTCTTTGGTTAAACCGTTTTTCAAAGTGTGGCATCGCTCATTCTCACAAAATAGCGCGGATGTGAAATTCCTGAAGTTTCTGAAAGAACATGACCCCTTGCAGTCCAAGTGGTTGGCGGTTGACTGGATTAGTGCCTTACGCGATTGGGTTCCACGAATTGAAAGTGGTAAGAAGCTCAAACGAAAGGTATTGATTATTCAGGGCACTGACGACATGACAGTTGACTGGGAACACAATATCACGGTGCTAAAGAGAGTGTTTAGTGAGGTGAAAATAGCCTATCTAGAGGGTGCGCAGCATCATCTGGTAAATGAGTCGCTTCTCAAAAGGCAGAGCGTGTTTGACGCTTTGCTTAGTGAGTTTAATGCAAATTCCACGACGAGTATTGTTGAGGAAAAAAAGGCAGGCAAAAAAGTGACCAAGAAGGTAACTAAGGTTCGTAATAAAGGCTCAGCATCCAAGGCATAAGCGCTTTTCGTTAGAATTAAGTCTTAATTTAGAAGTAAAAAAGCCGCATTCAAATGAGATGCGGCTTTTTGCTTTTTGCTTTTTGCGGATCGAATTGTTTCTAGAACAGAACTCGACAACGAATCGTTCCGTTGACTGTTTTTAGCTTGTCTTTCGCTAGACCGCTGCACTCTTTATTAACATCAATTACAACATAACCCACGCCTTCGTTGGTTTGAAGGTATTGACCTAGAATGTTGATGTTGTTTTCAGATAGCACTTGGTTGATCTCGGACATAACACCCGGAATGTTCTCATGAATATGAAGAATTCTGTGGTTATCTGGGTGAGATGGTAGCGCAACCTCAGGGAAGTTAACCGAAGTGATAGAAGTACCAGTATCACTATAGGTAGCTAGCTTCTCACCAACTTCGAAACCAATGTTGGCTTGCGCTTCCATTGTGCTACCACCAACGTGAGGCGTTAGGATAACGTTATCAAACTCGCGAAGAGGAGAAATAAATTCTTCGTTGTTTGACTTAGGCTCTACAGGGAATACATCCACTGCGGCGCCCAATACTCGGCCAGACTTAAGTGCTTCACATAATGCGTCAATTACAACAACTGTTCCACGAGCTGCGTTAATGAAGATGCTGCCATCTTTCATTTGAGCAAACTGTTCTGGTCCCATCATGTCTTGTGTTGCACCGGTTTCAGGTACGTGCAGGCTGACAATATCAGACATGCCAAGCAAGTCTTCCATAGAATCAAGTTGCGTTGCATTACCCAAAGGAAGTTTGGTTACTACATCGTAGAAGTAGACCTTCATGCCCAATGATTCAGCAAGAACGCTCAACTGGCTGCCGATGCTGCCGTAGCCAACAATCCCGAGCTTTTTACCGCGAATTTCGTAGCTATTGGTAGCTGATTTTAGCCAGCCACCGCGGTGAGCAAGAGCATTCTTCTCAGGTACGCCACGAAGTAGTAGAATTGCTTCGGCAAGTACTAGTTCGGCAACACTTCGAGTATTTGAGTAAGGAGCGTTAAAAACAGCGATACCGTGTTTGGTAGCTGCTTTAAGGTCGACCTGATTGGTACCAATACAGAAACAACCAACTGCGATTAGCTTTTTAGCGGCTTGAAATACTTCCTCAGTCAATTGAGTGCGTGAACGAATACCGACGAAGTGAGCATCTGCGATCTTTTCGATCAACTCATCTTGAGCCAAAGAAGTTTTCAAATATTCAATGTTGGTATAACCTGCCTTTTTAAGTGTTTCCACAGCAGATTCATGTACACCTTCTAAAAGCAAAAACCTGATTTTACCTTTATCTAAAGACGTCGTAGTCATATTCGCAAAAAACCTTTTATCTAAGAATCAAAATACACTGTTAACAACAGATTATTTCAAGAATTTGTGTCTGGAAAAGCCGCGTATGATAACATATTCCGCTTTTTAGTCGTTCAAAATATTAAAACTCTTTTTAATTCTAGCTATATCAATTGTTTAGTTGCAATAGCTAGAATTAAATTTAACATTAAGCGCTGTTATTTCTTGCCTTTTAGCTAACTAGCCTTGGAAGTAAGAGTACAGTTATTAACAGATTTAGGTGGATTGATAAGCTTATGGCTTCGGAAACTCAGATAATTGATGCGTTAAAAGCAGTGGTAGAAGACGGGAAAGTTCGTACTGATGCGGAGACTCTAGAGTCTCATGGTAAGGATTGGACGAAAATATATGCGCCTAAGCCTCTAGCGATTGTATTCCCCAAAACAACTGAAGAAGTTCAGGCAATTGTTAAGCTAGCGAATGAGCACGAGTTTGCACTAGTACCTTCTGGCGGACGAACCGGTTTAAGTGCGGGGGCTGTGGCAAGCAATGGTGAAGTGGTCGTTTCTTTCGATTACATGAATCAGATCGTTGATTTCAGCGCCAGTGATCAGGCTGTACGTTGTCAGGCTGGTGTTGTTACACAGCAGTTGCAAAACTTCGCCGAAGAGAACGGTTTGTACTATCCGGTTGACTTTGCATCGGCCGGTTCTAGTCAGCTAGGAGGTAACCTATCGACTAATGCGGGCGGTATTAAAGTTATCAAATACGGCATGAGCCGTGATTGGGTCTTGGGTTTAACCGTGGTAACAGGTGCTGGCGAAATTCTTGAACTAAACCGAGACTTGTTGAAAAACAATACCGGATATGATTTGCGTCACTTGTTTATTGGTGCTGAAGGAACACTTGGTTTTATCACTGAAGCAACAATGAAACTAACGCGTCAACCGAACAATCTGACTGCTTTGGTTCTGGGTCTATCAGATATTGGTAACACCATGGATGTCTTGAAAGCATTCCAAGCAAAGCTGGACTTGACTGCCTATGAGTTTTTCTCGCACGAAGCGATGGGGCATGTCTTAGCGCACAACGATGTGCCTGCACCCTTTGAAACTGAAGCGCCTTTCTATGCATTGTTGGAGTTCGAATCGACGTCTGACCAGGTAATGGATGACGCAATGGCTTTATTTGAAACCTGTGTTGAAGAAGGGTGGGTTTTGGATGGTGTGATCAGCCAGAGTGAAACCCAGCTCAATAACTTATGGCGTTTGCGTGAAGGTATCTCAGAGTCGATTTCTGTGCGTACTCCGTACAAAAACGATATTTCGGTCGTGGTCTCTAAAGTTCCTGAGTTTCTAAATGAGATCAATTCAGTGGTGACTGAGCATTACCCGGATTTTGAAATTATCTGGTTTGGTCATATCGGTGATGGCAATCTGCATTTGAATATTCTTAAGCCTGAAGATTTAAGCAATGAAGAGTTCTTCTCGAAGTGCATTCAGGTAAATAAGTGGGTTTTTGATATTGTCGCAAAATACAATGGTAGTATCTCGGCAGAGCACGGCGTCGGAATGGTCAAGAAAGATTACCTGGGTTATTCGCGTTCGCCTGTTGAGATCGAAATGATGAAAGGCGTTAAGCGTGTCTTTGATCCAAAAGGCTTGATGAATCCTGGAAAGATTTTCGATCTGTAGCCTCTTTAATTAGATGGTGAATGTACGGTAATGAGAACAATATGCGGGTAGTCGATAAAAGGGGATTTCTTTGCTCTCTCATTCTGCTCGCCTTTATCTCATTGTTGTTCTTGTCCCAGTCGCGGCTTCCAGCGCTGGATGAAAAAGCTCAGATGGGCCAGCGCAACCATCTTAGTTCTCTCGCCTTTGATGTCATTTACCCGCTTAGTGCTGAGCAAGGGCATGCAGAGCGTATTCTCTATAGCTCGCTTAACTGGGCATATACCAACTGGCAAGGAATGACCTTTGGTTTTCTATTTGCTGCAGCTGTACTGACTTTAATATCTTTCCTTTCAATAAACTTGCCTAAAGTCGCAGATGGGCGAAATCCTTATAAACAAGCGTTTATTGGTGCCTTGCTCGGAACTCCTTTGGGTGTTTGCGCCAACTGTTCTACGCCCATTGCTTTTGGTTTATACCGGGGAGGCCTTCCTACTCCCACCGCTTTATCGATGCTGAGTAGTTCGCCAAGCTTTAATTTTATCGTGGTTGCGATGTCACTAAGCTTGCTGCCCATAGAGCTAGTTGCCATTAAGTACATCTTGATCGTATTTTTTGTCTTACTGGTAATTCCCTTTTTAAGTGCTCGTTTTCATGGCGAGGGTGGTAAGTTTAAAGGTAGTGGTATTGATCTCCCGCTAAATGCCTGTGCAATTACGCAACAAACTAGGGGGCTTCAGTTTGTCTTTGAATTTACCAAAGCATATTTGGGGCATTTAGGGTTTATCTTAAAAGGGGCGCTGCCTCTTANGCTTTTAGCTGGGGGGCTTGCTGCGCTTGTAGCAGAATTTGTTTCACTAGATAACTTAAATGGGTCGTGGACCTTAATAATACTAATTGTGGTGGCCTTGTGCGCTGCTTTTTTTCCGGTTCCTATTGCCTTCGATGTTGTGATCTCAGTTGGCTTGTTGGCAGCGGGGGTTGATATTGCCTATGTTGGCGCAGCCTTTTTTGCTTTAGGCGTTTTTAGTATTTATCCCGCGACGATGGTTGCACGAGATATCTCTCTGAAATTGAGCCTTGCCTTATTATTGAGTGTGTCTGTTTTAGCGTTACTGGCTGGTCTGACCGTCAGCGCATATACCGAGCAATCACAGGGCGCTAAGTTGCTATCGGTAACAGAAAAACTATCTCAGCTAGCGATGACTAATGATGCGGCTGAAAAGGAAGCAATAGAGCTTCACGGTTTACCGGAATATTCGGCACGCCCCCTGATGCGAAAAGCTGCCCGTGCCTGCCATGTTCTTGGTGAGTCTCGTCAGTATGACTGCTTTGAACGCTTCGTTGTTGAGCTATTATCGAAGCAATTTAGTGCGAGTGCCTGTGATTATCTGGAGGATGCAGCGAGCTATCGCCAGCGCTGTATGGAGGCATTTGATTATCTTAAAGTCAGGAAAGGCGCCTTAACAAACGAAAGTGTGGATCAGTGTAATAGTTTACCTACGCAATATAGGCAGCGCTGTCGTTATGACTATTTTTTCGAGAAGACACTTGAGCAACAAAGCTTATCGCCATGCTTGTCTTTAAATTCTCAAGAAGGTCAGCGCCAGTGTTTAGTTGAGAGCTTAGCGCTAAATACAGAACTTTATCCGGGCTATGCGCTATGCGCTTCACTTGAAGGTTCTGGAGCCGTAGAAGATTTGACGGCATTTTGCCTCAATGAACATAAGCTTATACGTCAGAATATATTGCTAGTACAGCAAGGAGACTTGAATGCTTGTTCAGGTTTGGAAAGCTCAGTCGCTGTGCAGCGATGTCAGGCGCTGCTAATCAATCACAAGCTAGAGCAGGGTGCTGATAAGTCATTCTGCACGCAGTTGAATGAGCCTGTTATTAAAGCGGCATGCGACGACTTTTCACGTTACTTTCAGGGCATCAATGTCGGTGATTCAGAAGCGTGCTCACTGATTAGTAATACAGCTCTTAAAGCACGATGTAACGAAGAGGCGATTCAAGCTTATTTAGCAGAGCTATTGTCAGATCTGAGCTATCAGTATTTAAATGAACAGCATGATCAGCTTGCGGGAGCGTTGCATAGTGAAGGTGAAGAGGTAGAGGCCTTACTAGCGAAAACCAAAGGGCTAGATTTAGTCGATACGCACCATTTTAAGTCGGAGCTTGGTCGGGACTTTGTGCTTAAGTCTTACGCTTTAAAAGGCCAAAATAGCGATGATTCTGTTGTTGGCTTTGAGCCGACTAAAGCCGCTTCTATTGGTCTGGAAAGTGCGCCTGCGATGAAAGCTGTCGAATTATTTGAGCCCTTCAGCTATGGCCGGGGTATTGCAACGGGGGATACGAACCAGGATCTATGGCCAGACCTGGCAATTGCTTATTCCGACCGCATACGACTTTATCAGAATATGGGGGGGCGCTTTGCTAAGCGAAAAACGCTAGAGTTTGGAAGTGAACTAAGCCCAGTATTGGTCAGTTTTGTTGATTTGGATGCAGATAGCTATCCTGACTTGTTTGTGTCGTTTTATGGTGCTGGTAATAGAATCTATTGGAACCAGGGCGGTAGCTTTGATCAAGGTCGCTATCAGGAGCTGATGCTTGAAAACAGTCAACTAGTGATGTCAGCGGCATTTCAGGATGTTGATCAGGATGGTGATGTTGATATGGCTTTGGGTAGCTGGTTTGCTGGCGACTTAAGACATTTTAATCCGCACCGTTCCCAAAATTATTATATTGAGAATGCGGCCATCAAGAAGCATTCATCCAATAATACTCGCCGAGATTTTAAGCCACATGCATTACCTGGAGCGCAAGGGGAGACCTTGTCAGTACTTTTCTCGGATATTGATCGAGATGGTAAGCCGGAGTTGCTCGTGGGAAATGATATGGATGCCCCCGATATTATATATCGCTGGAAATCGGGGCGTTTCCAAGTAGCTAAAGCCGATAGTAACCTGCCAGCTTACAGTGCATTTAACACGATGAGTATCGCCAGTGGCGACCTCAATCGAGACCAGCTAATTGATTACTTTAGTGTTGATATGTCTTTTGGCCAAGAGGGTGGTTTGGACTATTGTCAGCAGGCTGGCATTGCAGACTTACAGGCGTGTAGAGCTTTGCTTTCACTTGATCAGGCTGTCAAATCTGGGCAAGTTGGTATCTGTCAATATTTGGCTGAGAGCAAGAGAAAACAAGACTGTCTTCAGGCGCAGCTTATTCAACTGGCCAGGCAATCAAGGCAAGACGATATTTGTAGTCTCATGACTCAGGAAAACAAAGTGGCTGAGTCTTTATGCCGAGCTGCCAGTAAAGTAATTCCCCCAAAGCAAGCTATCAACTATTCACTATACCCTAAGGGTGTTCAGCGCAATGTCTTGTCTATGTCCTCGATGGGCGGCTGGCAAGAACTTGCTGAAGACTGGGCTGTATCAGAAAGTTATTGGAGTTGGCACAGCAAGATAGCAGACTTGAATAATGATGGCTGGAACGATATTTATGTTGGCAACGGTTATATGTTTGGTGGAGCAGGGCGGCGTACCCAGACCAATGTTTTGTATATGAATAAGCATGGCGAAGGAATGTACCGAGCAGAAGCGGAAATGGGCTTGGAAGATTATCTAAATACCCCGAGCTTTGTGACGGTTGATTTTGACCGGGATGGTGATCTCGATATCATCTCCCAACGAGTTGCTGCCGACCATGGCGTCTTCATCAATCAGACTCGAGAGCCGGGTATATTGATCGATCTAAGACTTAATGGGCAAACGGTATTGGGCTCCAGCGTGCAATTGCTCGGTCATTCTCTTGATGATGAAAGCACGGCGCAGTTATCTCAGCAAGTTCTTGGAGGTGGTTTTCTTAGTTTTGATGAGCCTCTTGCTCATTTTGGTATGGCAGAAAAACAAAGCTATCAGCAGCTTCAGATAAAGTGGCTCAGTGGTAGCAGAGAAAAACTAGATTTCCTCTTTCTCCCTGCGCGTTATTACCTAATCGAGTTTGATAAGTAGCGATTCTAGAACAGTCTATTCCGGTTGAGTGCATGA
>NZ_LWFZ01000351.1:0-204 GCF_001635225.1 Oleiphilus sp. HI0086 | reverse complement strand
TCTGAGTTTCTTTCGTGTTGAAGATAATTGATACTGAGGCTGAAACTTCATCGCATGTTTTTACCCAGTGTGGTGCTAAATAGGGAATATGAGCGCCTTCACCTGGCTTAATAAAAGTTTTTGTTGAGGTGTTAACAAATTCGTCCCGTAAGCTTGGTGCTACTTTATGGGTTTTGGCTACAAATGTTTCCAGTTCATCATCAC
>NZ_LWFZ01000350.1:0-542 GCF_001635225.1 Oleiphilus sp. HI0086 | reverse complement strand
CAACCCATACATTATCAGAGCGAAGCCGATTCAAACGACGAAGCTCTGTAAGCGATACATCATTGCGCATCGCAATATGGGAAAGGGTATCACCTTTTCGAACAACATACTTCTTGAAATTCGTGGCTTTTGATTTAGTGCTTTGAGCAACACTTTGGTTCACTACACTATTGCCACCCTTATTCCATGCCAATAGCGTTCCCGGAGGTGGCGCGTCATTAAAGTAAGCGAGAATTCCGCCCTTTATCGCCTTGGCCATTTTCCGCTGATACTTTGACGACTTTAATCTCTTGGACTCTGCCGGATTTGAAATAAATCCTGTCTCAACCAATATTGATGGAATATCTGGTGACTTCAACACCACAAAACCTGCCTGCTGAACCGAACGCTTATGCAAACGAGCAACATTGCCCATGGAGCTTAATACCTTACTACCTACGCCTAAACTCGCTTTTAAACTTGCCGTGGAAGAAAGGTCCAAGAGTACGCTCGCTAGAACGTCATCCTTGTCTTCCAAACTTACACCACCCACGCCGCCTATT
>NZ_LWFZ01000349.1:0-447 GCF_001635225.1 Oleiphilus sp. HI0086 | reverse complement strand
TCAGCAATGATCAATAATGGCTTGCTTGCTTTAGCAACACTTTCCAGTACAGGAAGTAGCTCACGAATGTTAGAAACCTTCTTATCAACCAATAATATAAATGGGCTCTCAAGCTCTGCACTCATATTGTCCTGATTGTTGATAAAGTAAGGTGATAAGTAACCACGATCGAACTGCATACCTTCAACAACGGCTAGCTCATCTTCGAAGCCACTACCTTCTTCAACAGTGATAACACCTTCTTTACCTACTTTTTCCATCGCTTCAGCAATGATGCTACCAACAGAGCTATCGCTGTTTGCTGAGATTGTGCCTACTTGAGCAATCGCTTTAGTATCTTCACATGGACGAGCAAAGCCTTTAACCGCTTGAACTGCAACTTGCACACCTTTGTCGATGCCACGTTTCAGGTCCATTGGGTTCATACCCGCAGCAACAGCCTTCAAA
>NZ_LWFZ01000348.1:0-394 GCF_001635225.1 Oleiphilus sp. HI0086 | reverse complement strand
ATATCTCCAGCGCCTCTCTGGGCGCTAAGGGAATGATATCAAAAAACTTCGATATCAGCTCTCTCGCCTTAAAGCTCGAAACCAACTTCAGGCAAGCAGCGCTTGAAAAAGGCTTGGACTTCTCAATTGATTACCCTGATGGCCTAACAATGCTAAGCGATGAAAAGAAAATTTATTCAATGCTGCAGCACCTTGTTGATAATGCCATCAAATTCACTCAAAGCGGTAGCGTCAACATTCGCCTTAACACTGACTTCAACCCCACTAGCGGACAACGCATTATCTTTGAAGTATCAGATACAGGCATCGGAATAGACCCGCGAGACCATAAGCGGATCTTTACCGAAGTCGGGCAATTAAATAACGAACACAATCGAGAACATTATGGTGTCGG
>NZ_LWFZ01000347.1:0-356 GCF_001635225.1 Oleiphilus sp. HI0086 | reverse complement strand
CTGGCTTCACTAGAGGCGCCGGTGGCAGGCAGTTTGTTGCATAAATCATACGGTTTAGCTGAATACTCGACGTTTTATGATCTTCATGAAGAAAATCAGCACTTCATTGCTATCGTTGACGATCCTAGTTCTTTATTTAACTCTCAAGAAACGCGGGCAGTCTATATCGAGGACAATAAGCCTACAGATGATGGCGAACCAACAAAGTATCTGATACAGCAAGCCACAGAAGATGAGCTAATGATGAAAGTCTTGCCGCAACAAGTCGCAGGCCAGAGTGACTTTGCGTTATTAAGTGTGTATGACTCGCTCGTCGATATAATGCCTATCGGTGTGACGGATCAAGATTCAGACGG
>NZ_LWFZ01000346.1:0-603 GCF_001635225.1 Oleiphilus sp. HI0086 | reverse complement strand
GATGGGCGAGATACTCTGAGTTGGCGCTCTGTCAGTATGGCTTTAGTGAACCGTATCGGCGACAGCGGTGATATTGAATTATTCGCTAAGGCTGGTGCTAGTGACACTGCTGATGGTTATACATTAAGTGTTGAAAACTGGATGTTGGACCGTGAGCCACATGGACTGCTTAAGGACTTAGGTGTCCACCCATTAAAGCCGCCTGTTCCCGCAGTAATGGGGAGTGTCTTAGCCGATAGTCCGGCTGAACAGGGTGGCTTAAAAGCGGGCGATAAAGTAATTGAGGCCGGCGGTAAAGTTATTGAAGACTGGTTTGCTTTTGTCGATGTAATCAAAGTCTCTGCTGAAAAAGATGTTGTCGTTAAGGTTGAGAGGAGTGGAGAAAACAATGGGCTTATTGTCGAGACTCTGTCACTTAGACCAGAAGTATTTATACGTGAAGACGGTGCCTCGGTTGGTCGTTTAGGAGTCAGTGTTCAGCCCTTTACTTACCCGAAAGAGATGATAAGAACGATAAGCTACGGTCCTCTTGAATCCCTGATGCAGGCGAGTGAACAAGTTTGGGCTGATTGTGTTATGACACTTAACGCGATCAAGAAGATG
>NZ_LWFZ01000345.1:0-776 GCF_001635225.1 Oleiphilus sp. HI0086 | reverse complement strand
AATTAAGTCTAACCCTATCACCTAAAGGAGAACTATCACAAATTAAGGCCAGGTATGCATCGCGACCATCACCCTGGCAGGGCGGTTCATAAGGTATAGAGTCACACATTTTTCGTGCTAAATTTGACAACAAAAAGCATAATTCAGAGGTATTTGATATCTCGGCTTTCCCAGCCAAGTCACTTAGCGAAACATACTCGCGACCTGCTTTAAAAAGTTCACAGATAATGTCGTTCGTTTTGCGGCTTTCAATTGGAAGGGTCTCACAAATTGCGCGATACCATGCTGTTAGGTCAGGCATGCTATTTTCTCTCAGTCTAATTTCGTTCCTGATATGACTGTCAACAACACCCTTGAGGTATTGAAATGGTTCATCACTATCTAAACCCTCACAATAAGCAACTCTCTCACCCTGCTTAAAAACCTCGCCGGTACTCACTCCGTTAGTGACTCGGTTTACTAGCTTGTAGGTTCTATAAAAACTTTCTTTTATCTGACTCTTGGTTAATCTGTCAGGCATTGTTAAGACGTTCATCATAGTAGATTCCAAAACAACTGATTGATAGCACTATCCTCATTATTGTCATACTAGTTTCGTCATTCGACCACCTAATAAATTTTGTCGTCAACACAAATTCTTTTCGTTTTACGCTTTAAAAAATCAGGCCCAAAATTACGACAGATTTACACAAGCTCAACTGACAATGTTTGGAGGTATCCCAATGAAAATAGCAATCCTATCCCGTAACCCAGAGCTCTACTCTACTCGCCGACTA
>NZ_LWFZ01000344.1:0-676 GCF_001635225.1 Oleiphilus sp. HI0086 | reverse complement strand
GGCGTAGCAGCATTTGCGATGATTTTAAGTACTTTTGTATTTGATGAGGCTGCGCCGATTCATGCTAATCACCTCAGCTTACATCAAGACAATAAAATATCTCAGCTTGAGGCTAAGCCCTTGGCTAGTAATTTGGCGGAAGGTGCTCAGCTTATCAGTACGCTTGCATATGAGAGTCGACTAGGTGCATTGCCTGATTCGCTTCAAGGGACCCAGATGCAGCAAAGCTTGCAAGTAGATGAGCAGGGTAACTTACGTATCTCTAGCGATATCAAAAGAGTGTTTGATTATTTCCTGTCAACTATTGAAGAAGAAGAGTTGGATGTCGTGCTGGCTAGAATTGATGAATACTTGAGTTACTATTTGCAGGAGCCTGCACTGACTCAGTCGAAGCAGATCTTGGCTCAGTATATCTCTTTAAAACAGGCCTTATATGACTATGAACTCAGCCGCTCAGAGTCAATTAAAGGCATGATGGAGAACGGAGAGTTAATGGCCGATAAAGGTCGTTATGTCGCTTTATTAAGTGAGCAACTAAATGCTCTATCGGAGATGCGTGCACAATACCTGGACGCTGAGGTATATGAGGCGTTTTATGCTTCAGAAGAGGCTTATGATCAATACACTCTGGCTAGGCTAAGTATTGACGCAGAAAAAGGCTTGAGCGCTGAAGAAA
>NZ_LWFZ01000343.1:0-280 GCF_001635225.1 Oleiphilus sp. HI0086 | reverse complement strand
TCGGTTATAGCCTACCTTCAGCTTTCTCTGCACTGAGGAGATAGATACTCTTCTGGTTTCCGTAACAAATGCTACAGCCAGGTCGAACAAGGCATCTTGTTCGTTGTCTCCACCACCTTCTTCTGCAAAGGCTGCTACCGCGGGGTCTGAGCTATCGCCACCAGATAGAACCTCTTCAAGATAATTAGGTTGCCCGCGTTCTTTCCATGCTTCAACCACCTTATGAACTTCGTGGTCATCAACAAAAGCACCGTGAACACGAATTGGCACACCACTACCT
>NZ_LWFZ01000342.1:0-23108 GCF_001635225.1 Oleiphilus sp. HI0086 | reverse complement strand
AACGAATTTCCACATTGCAGCGTTTAGCGATTTCTATCGTGTTTTCAACGGCCTCGGGAATATCTTCGAATAAGGCCAACATCTCGTCAGCACTTTTAAGGTACTGAGCGTCACTATAGAGCTTTTCCCGGTTTGGGTTATCGAGTGTTTCACCGTCTGAAATACAAACCCTGGCTTCGTGAGCCTCAAAATCAGACTCAGCCAGAAATTGCACATCGTTTGTCGCAACAACCGGACACGATAACTTCTCGGCTAGCGCAACACTCAGATGAACGCATTCCTCATCATTAGGGCGATTAGTACGCTGAAGTTCAAGGTAGAAACTATCAGAAAAAACCGACATCCAGTGCTCCAAGAGCTCAACAGCAAGGTCTTCTCTCCCAGCCAACAAAGCACGGCCAATTTCTCCATCTTTCGCACCGGACAAAACAATCAGACCTTCTGATGCTTCCTTCAACCACTCTTTCGTGATGACCGCTTTGCCATAATCTTGCCCTTCAGTAAAACCCTTCGAGACCAACTCGGTCATATTAAGGTAACCCTTGTCAGTCTTTGCCAACAAGGTAAGACGGCTTGGATTGTCTGGCTCACTTTCGTTTTCGAGCCAAATATCAACCCCGGCGATCGGTTTGATACCAGAACCGCGCGTAGACTTATAGAACTTGACGAGTGCACACAGGTTAGATTGATCAGTGATCGCGACCGCCGGAAACTCCTCATCGACCAACTGTTTAATCAGCGGTTTGATCCTTACCAAACCGTTGGTAAGGGAGAATTCAGTATGTAACTTGAGATGAACAAATTTTGCTGGCATGAGGTATCGCGATGACATATTGTAGGAGCTGAGATGTTAGCATGACTTAAGGCCTTGTCGAAGCATCTTAGCGCTTATTTTTTACGACTTTAATTCCCGTATCAGACGCATTGGTGAACCTTATCAAAACACAATTTAACCACAACCAGTTGATAGATCTACTCAACTCAGTTGAAACAATTGCCTTAGTTGGTGCCAGTCAAAAACCCGAAAGACCAAGTAATGAAGTCATGAACTTCTTGCAAAACAAAGGTTTCAAAATCACACCGATTAACCCAGACCTAGAAGGCCAGAATCTGTTAGGTGAAACGGTAATCAAAAACATCACCAAGCTGCCCATTAAGGTCGACATGGTCGATATTTTTAGAAACTCTGAAGCCGCTGCATCGATATGTGACGAAGTGCTAGCACTTCCGAAAACTCTACAACCCAAGGTTGTTTGGATGCAGATTGGCGTCATCAATGAAACTGCTGCAGCCAAGTTACGTGCAGCAGGAATATCAGTGGTGATGGACAGGTGCCCTAAACGGGTAATCCAAGAAGCAGAGCGCGTATCAACTCTGGCTTAACAATATTTGAGCTCAGAGTAAAAACAGCTACTTTTACTCCAAGCCTAAATGCCTATTGATCGACTCTGCCGTTTGCGGCCCCATTAACCACTTAACAAACTTCCCCTGCTTGTTTATTAACATTGTCGCTGGCAGGCCACTCGGCAATTTCTGAGAAAACATGCTAGACGGGTCTGCATCAAGCACCGGAAAATCTATTCCCAACCGCTTAACCTTGCTATCCAAGAGCTCTCCTTTCGCTTTATCGAAGTCAAAACCCAGAACCTGGAAGGCCTCACCTTTATTTAACTTGTTCAATTCTGGTAATTCATCGAGACAGGGCCGGCACCATTCTGCCCAGTAATTGATTAATAGCCACTGCCCCTTATATGAGTTTAGCGCTTGCTGGCGACCATCAGAAAAGACGAAAACAGATTCAGAGCAGGCACTTAGAAAAAGAAACAATACAAAGGGCAAAAGTGTTTTTATTCTCAAGCCTGACTCCTGTTACAATATGCCATCTAATTTTACCACGCTGGACGATTAACTATGACCGACACGATACAAATATACCACAATCCTCGCTGCTCTAAATCACGCCAAACCTTAGCGCTTATCGAAGAGAAAGGCATCCAGCCTGAAATTGTTCTGTATTTAGATGATACGCCAGACGCCAAAAAAATCTCAGAGATACTTGGTAAGTTAGGCATTGGCGCCCGCGAACTTCTTCGCAAAGGTGAGCAAGCTTACAAAGACAACGAGCTAGCAGATAAAACACTTAGCGACGCCCAATTAATTGACGCGATGACGAAATTCCCAAAGCTCATCGAACGCCCTATTGTCATTAAAGGCGACAAAGCAGTTCTGGGTCGCCCACCAGAAAACGTACTCGAACTTATATAAACGATATATGCTTCGAAGCGCCCTCTACGGTATAAGTTTGAGGGTGAAGTCGGACTGTCGACACCAAGCTCACCTCAATTGTAATGGAACACCGAATGTCTCAAACACCACAGCGCCCAAGAAAAAACGTAGTCGCCTACTGCATTACTTGGGCTTCCTACCTTTTACTTATTCTAATGATGATCATCACCAGCCTTCCAAGCTACCTACCCGAAGGAAGCTCACCCTGGGTCGTCGTAAGCGTCAAACTCTCCCCATTGCTGATCATTCTGCCTGGCTTAATTAAAGATAGCCTGCGTTCATATACGTGGCTTTGTTTTATCGTTTTATTCTATTTTACTCAAGCAGTTGTCGAAGCCTTTCTATCTCAAGGCGCAGGCTTAGACCTGGTTATCACTTTATTAACCGTCAACATCTTTTTATCTGCTATGTTTTATATAAAGTGGGAACGCGCTCTGGGCCGAGCGCTATTCTAGATTAGCTAACTAATCAGTTAGCTTTAGTTACATGAGAGTAAACCTTAATGCAGCAGCAATTTTCACATTCTGAGCCACTCACTTTCGGGCAAATCGTTCACCAATTGCAGCAAGATAAGTGGTTAAGTGAGGAAGATGCGAAGGCGCTGCTGATCGCGCCAAAAGGAAGTGCGCAGGCAAAGCTTCACCCTTTAGAAATCATAGCGAACGCTGAACTAAGTAAACCTTCCGGGGAAGCCATCAGCATAGAATCCTTGCTTAACTGGCTTTCTACATGGAGCGGGCAAGAGGTTTTCCAAATCGACCCTCTGAAAATTGATAGTCAGAAAGTAGCAAACGTGATGTCACTTGCTTTCGCTCAGCGGCATCATATTCTGGCAGTCGAAATCAACTCAGAAGAAGCCGTCATCGCCAGCGCCCAACCTTTTGTTGATCATTGGGAAAACGATCTAAAGCACATTCTCAAGAAGAACATTAGCCGAGTCATCGTCTCTCCTGCTGATCTAAGAAAATATACTGTCGAATTTTATCACCTGGCAAACTCTGTTAATAAGGCTGGCGCACAAACTTCCTCGCAGCATTCACAGAACTTTGAACAAATGCTGGAACTTGGCGCGCAAGGCAACCCGGACGCTAACGATCAACACATCATCAACATTGTTGACTGGCTTCTGCAATATGCTTTTGAGCAGCGCGCTAGCGATATTCACATTGAACCACGCCGGGAAATCTCACAAGTACGCTTTCGAATTGATGGTGTACTGCATAACGTCTATGAATTTCCCGCCAAAGTAGGCATCGCGGTTACCAGCCGCTTCAAGATTCTAGGTCGCCTCAATGTCGCCGAAAAAAGAAAACCACAAGATGGCCGAATAAAAACACGTAACAGCAATGAGAAGGAAATAGAGCTCCGTCTTTCAACCCTGCCTACCGCCTTTGGCGAAAAACTAGTAATGCGTGTTTTCGATCCGGAAGTCTTACAATGCTCATTCTCTGAGTTAGGCTTTTCTAGCGAAGATTTAAAACGCTGGAAGCAAATGACCGGTCAGCCAAATGGCATTATTCTCGTTACCGGCCCGACCGGTTCAGGAAAAACGACAACGCTCTATTCGACCTTGCGTGAACTCGCGACACCCGAAGTTAATGTCAGCACGATTGAAGATCCGATTGAAATGGTAGAACCTGCCTTCAATCAGATGCAGATCCAACAAAATATCGACCTGGATTTCGCCAGCGGCATTAAAGCCCTTATGCGACAAGACCCCGATATCATAATGATTGGTGAAATAAGAGACCTGGAAACAGCCGAGATGGCAATACAAGCTGCCCTGACAGGCCACCTGGTTATTTCGACACTGCATACTAATGACGCACCCAGCGCAATCACGCGATTAATGGAACTCGGCATCCCTCCATACCTAATAAAAGCAACGGTATTGGGCGTGATGGCCCAAAGGCTGGTTAGAACCCTTTGTACGTCCTGCAAGACACCTGTCGAGCTTGAAGAGGAAGACTGGAAAATGCTTACCAGACCTTGGAAAACACCTTTGCCTCAAAATGCGCAACAACCCGTCGGCTGCCAAGAATGTCGACAAACAGGCTATCGCGGTCGAGCAGGCGTTTATGAAATCATGCCCTTATCCGAAAGCTTAAAAGGGCACATACACGAAAGCGGTCAAGTAGCAGAGCTCAGAAAAGAAGCAATTAAAGAAGGGATGTATTCACTAAGGCTAAGCGGCGCAAATAAAATAGCAAATGGCTTAACAACCATTGATGAAGTGCTCAGAGTCACACCAGTCAGCCTTAATCAGCTAATGAGCTAGGGAACACTAGAAGCCCTCCTCCAAACGAAATACTTCGTATGCAGGCTCTTCGTAAGGATGAGCCTGCTTCAATGCTGACACGGCCTGTTTGATACACTCATCCGAACAAACCAATTCAACCTTTAGCTCTTGAACTTTTTCAATTTCATCAATCTGACCAATCGCTGGCTTGCTACCAGATAAAGGTCTAAATTGTCCAGCCCCCAAAGTTTCCCAGCTACACCGATCATAACAACCTATCCTACCTGCACCTGTCAAAAAAACCGCATCCTTAACTTTTTCCGCATTCTCGACAGGCACAAAAAAACATAACTTATACATACCATATACCCTACCGTACACTTGATTCATTTATTAAGGTTACACAGATTTACGTGTAAAGCCCGCCAATACAGGTGTTTCAAACAAGTGTTAGATTTAATTTTAACTTACCCACAAAAACTGTGGATAACTCTGGGGAAAGTTTTTGGGAAAACGCCCTAAACACTGATAAACACTGAACTTCATACAAATTGACACTTTTTTAACCGAAGCAAATAAACCCTTTATTATCAATACGTTAAATATGTCAACAAAGAAAAGTGTAGAAAGCCTCAGTTTTTTACTCACTTATATAGCAAGCGCCTCAAATGTGTGCATAAAAACCAGCAAAAACGTTGTCTTTTTGAGAGCCTGTCAATATTTCGTTATTTGAAACGTAATTTGAAGGTCAATTATCGATCAAGTCGACAAATATTCGACGTCGCAGTTTTCACAAAGAAATACAGATTTTAACATTTTGTTACACGCCCAAATTCGGAGCATTTAACCAATCTTTCTAGACAAAACCCAGGCAAAAAAAATGGTTCGTTAAACGAACCATTTTCTCGCGTTTCTGAAAATCCTCAACCAAGGACCATCTTCTCCCCAGTCCTTAGGGTGCCAAGAGTTTTGCAAAGTACGATAAACACGCTCAGGGTGAGGCATCATAATCGTCACACGTCCATCCTGAGAACAAACCCCGGCTAAGCCTTCTGGAGAGCCATTCGGGTTAGCAGGATAACGAGTCGCTGTCTGCCCATAATTGTCTACGTATTTTAAAGCCAATTGCTCAGACGACATCAGGGACGCCAGTTTTTGCTCACTCGCGAATTCAGCTCGCCCTTCTCCGTGCGCTACTGCCACAGGAAGTCGAGAGCCCGCCATACCATTCAAGATCAAAGAAGGAGACGATTGTACTTCCAGGAGCGCTACACGTGCTTCAAACTGCTCAGAACGGTTGCGCACAAAATGAGGCCAATGCTCTGAACCAGGAATCAGCTCACGAAGATTAGACATCATCTGACAGCCATTACAAACGCCAAGCGCTAAAGTATCTTGACGCTCAAAGAAGGCCGAGAATTGATCTCTCACGCTGCTATTGAACAAGATCGATTTCGCCCAACCTTCACCAGCGCCCAAAACATCGCCGTAAGAGAAGCCGCCGCAAGCGACTAACGCATTATAATCACTTAAGGCTGTTCTGCCAGCCAAGAGATCACTCATATGAACATCAACGGCTGAGAAGCCTGCCTTGGTGAAGGCAGCTGCCATCTCTATCTGTCCATTAACGCCCTGCTCACGCAGTACCGCAACCTTTGGCTTGGCACCAGTATTGATATAAGGCGCAACGATATCTTCGTTCGGATCGAAGCTTAGTTTAGCGTTCAAGCCAGGGTCTTTTTCATCCAGTAATGTATCGTATTCTTCTTGAGCACACTCGGCATTATCACGTGCCGATTGCATTCGATAGCTCGTTTCTGCCCAAATTCTCTGATAGTAAGCTCTAGATTCCTCAATAACTGACTGACCATCAAAAGCAAAACGAATCTTATCGTCTTCGTTGGTCTGGCCAATTACTAGCGTATGCTCACCTAAGCCCGCAGCAGTGAATTGCTGAAGAACCTCTTCAGTATCACCTTGCTTAACCTGGATGACTGCACCTAGCTCTTCATTATAAAGTTCTCGCGCGAAGTGGCTGGAGTCTTCAGCCAACAAGTCCAGCTTAACGTCAACACCTACACGCCCAGCGAATGACATTTCCGCCAGGGTTGTAAATAAGCCGCCATCAGAACGATCGTGATAAGCCAGCAATTTGCCATCTTGATTCAAACCCTGAATCACAGCAAAGAAAGCTTTTAAATCTTCCGGGTCGTCGACATCTGGCGTGACGGCACCCATTTGCTTATAAACCTGTGCCAGAGCCGATCCACCCAATCGGTTTTGACCATTCGCCAAATCAATCAATATTAGATCAGTATCACCCTGATCACTTGCCAGCTCAGGTGTCAGTGTTTTTCTTACATCATTGACTGGCGCAAAGCCGGTAATAATCAAAGACAACGGAGAGGTAACCGTGCGTGTCTCATGCCCTTCTTGCCAAACAGTTTTCATCGACATAGAGTCTTTACCGACCGGGATAGAAATACCCAGTTCAGGACACAACTCCATGCCAACCGCTTGAACAGTTTTATATAAATTGTCGTCTTCACCTGGGTGACCCGCTGCGGCCATCCAGTTAGCAGACAAACGAATATCAGAGATTTTTTCGATAGATGAAGCCGCCAGGTTGGTAACCACCTCACCAACAGCCATACGACCAGAAGCCGGCGCATCGATATTCGCAATTGGCGTACGCTCGCCCATCGCCATCGCTTCACCAGTATGGCTTTCAAGATCAACCGCAGTAACCGCTACATCAGCAACGGGAACCTGCCATGGGCCAACCATCTGATCTCGTGCAACCATTCCGGTAATTGAACGATCACCAATCGTGATAAGGAAGCTCTTACTCGCCACACTCGGTAAACGTAGAATGCGCTCAGCCGCTTCTTTTATATCTATCTGACTAGACTCGAACATCGGCTTAGTAAACGCTTCTGATTCAACCGAACGGTGCATCTTAGGCGGTTTTCCAAACAACACTGACATGGGTAGATCAACCGGCTTATTATCGAAGTGCGGATCTTCCAGTGTTAAATCATGCTCTTCCAGAGCATCACCAATCACAGCGTAGGGGCAGCGTTCTCTAGCACAAATCGCCTCAAAGCGCTCCAAGTCTTGCGGCAACACAGCAATAACATAACGTTCTTGAGATTCGTTACACCAAATTTCGTGTGGCGCCATCCCAGGCTCATCGTTAGGGATCTTTCGCAAGTCGAATCGTCCACCGCGCCCGCCATCTTTCACAAGCTCCGGAAAAGCATTTGATAAACCACCCGCCCCTACGTCATGTATAAAGGCAATTGGGTTATTATCATCAAGCTGCCAGCAGCGGTCTATAACCTCCTGGCAACGACGTTCCATTTCAGGGTTTTCACGCTGTACAGAAGCAAAATCCAAGTCCTCATGACTAGCACCTGAATCCATCGAAGAGGCTGCACCGCCGCCAAGGCCGATCAGCATGGCCGGGCCACCCAATACAATTAGCTTTGCACCAACATCGATGTCACCTTTCAGTACATGGGACTCTTTAATATTTCCCATACCACCAGCAATCATAATAGGCTTGTGGTAACCCTTGATTTCCTGACCATTCGGGCCAGCAACTTCTTCTTCAAAGGTTCTAAAGTAGCCACACAAGTTCGGTCGACCAAACTCATTATTGAAGGCAGCACCACCTAGAGGACCGTCAAGCATGATGTTATAGGCAGAAGTCATTCGGTCAGGCTTGCCAAAATCTGTTTCCCATGGCTGTTCGAAACCAGGAATTCTTAGGTTCGATACCGTAAAACCTGTCAGACCAGCTTTAGGTTTTGCGCCTTTACCTGTAGCACCTTCATCACGAATCTCACCACCTGAACCTGTCGAGGCACCAGAGAATGGAGAAATAGCTGTCGGGTGGTTATGTGTTTCAACCTTCATGAGGATATGAATATCTTCCTCATGCGCCTGATACTCCTGAGTTTCAGGGTTCGGGTAGAAGCGCTTTCCTTTCGATCCGGCTATTACCGCAGCGTTATCAACATAAGCAGACAATACACCTTCAGAATTCAGCTCATTGGTATTACGAATCATCGAGAATAATGATTTTTGCTGAGCTTCACCGTCAATATCCCAAGATGCATTGAAGATCTTGTGACGACAATGCTCAGAGTTCGCCTGAGCAAACATCATTAGCTCTACGTCTGTCGGGTTACGCTTTAGCCCGCAGAAAGCTTTGGTTAAATACTCTATTTCGTCTGTAGCCAAAGCCAGACCAATACGCTTATTTGCTTCTTCAAGCGCACTCTCACCATATGACAGCACATCGACACTGCTCATAGGGCGCGGTTCAGAGTGTCTAAACAGCAACTCGGCACCCGCCGTTTCATGGAAGACAGCTTCAGTCATTCTGTCATAGAACTGCGAAGATAGCGTTTGGCGCTGTTCGAGCGTAAGCTTTTCAGCAGATCGAACATAATATGCGACACCGCGTTCAATTCGATTTACCTGATTCAAGCCACAAATATGCGCAATATCGGTCGCTTTACTAGACCAGGGTGAAATTGTTCCAGGCCGTGGAACAACCAAAAACAAAACGCCTTCCGCTGCCTCAGAGGGCACACTTGGACCATAGGTAAGCAGCTTATTCAAGATATTGAGTTCGCTAGGATTTAAGTCCTGCGACACATCAATAAAGTGCATAAATTCTGCATACACAGATTCGATTTCTGGAATAACTGCTTGGATGGTTTCAAGTAGTTTATGACTTCTAAAAGGAGAGAGAGCTGGAGCGCCTCGAAGTTCCAACATAATAAAGGCGTACCTCATCGAAGGAGCGTTGAAATAATGGAGGCGGTATTCTACTCGAAACTGGCGCGTCTGTTAACCAAGAATTGTATCTGAAGGTATAATGGCCGTAGTAATTGTGAATCCGGGGACCGTGACGGAGCTCAAACGGGTACATTTTGAAACAATGTTTACCACCCTCCAGGTTGACTCAGAGACCAGTTACTGAAAAGATTATACATAAAATTAGTGACATAAAGGAACAGCTCAGCACCGCTGAAGCGAGGCACTCCTGCCCCGGAACAAGGGAAAGCATGCAGTAGCAGTCTGGTGATTAAAAGGTATTTATTTGTCCTATTCAAAAAGTTCTATTCAGTCCAGTCTTCGACGGAGCCCAATTAAGCTTCGGTCTACTCACCAAGTATTACTTTATGGCAAAACGCTTGTCATTCTCTTACTTGCTTCGTTGCTCTGTGCTTGCGAAAAGCCCAGCACGATGGACAAAATCAATAAGCACAGCACATTACACATCATCACTCGCAACGCTCCAGCCGTTTATTATGAAGGCCGAGAGGGCCCCGCTGGCTTTGAATATGACCTTGCGAAAATGTTTGCCGAAGATGCGGGACTCAAACTGGATGTAAAAGTCGCGGCCACCCGCAGCCAGATTTTGTCAGCACTCGATAACGACTATACCAACATTGCGATCGCCAGCATGGTCGCCTCCGATACGCGCGCAGATCGATATAAGTACTCCAGCTCTTACATGGAAACAACCCCCATCGTCGTCTATCGATACGGTAGTGTTAGACCGCGAGATATTAGCGATATTATTGACAAGCGTATCGCGGTAGTAAGTGACAGTTATCACGCAGAAGAATTAAACAACCTGCGTAATGAAAATCCCGACTTAATGAACGCCCTTCAATGGGAAGCTCTTGATGTTGAAACCATTGACCTGATGAAGATGGTACAAGACAAAGAAATTGATTACGCCATCATCACCTCAAACGAGCTAGATATTCACCAAGCTTATTACCCGCGAGTTAAAAAGGCCTTTGAAATTGGTGAAGCACAACAAATTAGCTGGTACTTTCCTGCCAGCACAGATCACACCTTAATTAACAAGGTAAACAACTTCTTATCCCGAATTGAAGAAGATGGCAGACTTATTAACCTTAAAGAGCGCTATTTTGGACACTTGGGACAACTCAATTACGTGGGCGCTCGCACCTTTATACGGCATATAAACAGCCGGCTGCCAAAGTACGAAGAAACTTTTAAAGAGTTTGCAGAAGAGCAAGACATCGACTGGCGCCTGATGGCCTCGATGGGCTACCAAGAATCTCACTGGCGACCTCGTGCAACTTCTCCAACCGGTGTTCGTGGACTAATGATGCTGACACGCATCACGGCAAAGGAAATGAACATTAAAAACAGATTAGATCCTGAGCAGAGTATCAAAGGTGGTGTTCGCTACTTCTCTAAAATTAGAGCCAGGATTCCGAAGCGCATAGCTGAACCAGACCGAAGCTGGCTTGCCTTAGCTGCCTACAACGTGGGCTACGGCCATCTTGATGACGCAAGGATTCTGACAGAGAAAGCCGGAAAAGACCCGGACAAATGGATGGACGTAAAAGAATTCTTACCACTTTTACAGAAGAAGAAATATTATAAACAGACTCGTTACGGCTACGCCCGTGGTAATGAGCCGGTCATATACGTGCAAAACATACGTCGCTACTATGATGTATTAAGTTGGATGACCCAACCGCAAACGAGCGAACAAGCCATTGCACAAACAGACTTTCAAGAAGGGCTAATTAAGACTATCGAATAAACATACCGATAGCCTTAAGATCCTACTCTGCTTCTCTATCTCTAAAGCCGATCAAGTAAAGTACAGCATCAAGGCCTAGGTTTGATATCGCATGACGAGCGGACTCTTTCACAAGAGGTTTAGCTCTAAACGCTACGCCCAATCCAGCTCGACTCAGCATTGGCAAGTCATTAGCACCATCTCCGACAGCAATAACCTGCTCACGCCCTATTTTTTCTTTCTTGGCTAATTCATCCAACAAAGCCGCTTTGCGCTGGCCGTCAACCACTTGGCCCGTCACGCACCCCGTTACTTTACCGTTTTTAATTTCCAACTCATTGGCATAAACATAATCAATACCAAGCTTATCCTGCAGCCCTTTAGCAAAGTATGTAAAACCGCCCGATAAAATAGCAGTCTTGTAACCCAGGCTTTTTAGCGTTGAGATCAACCTTTCTGCACCTTCAGTCATCTTAAGGCGCGCAGCTACTTTGCTTAGCACTTCTTCGCTCAAACCTTCCAATAAACCAACACGCCGAGCAAAGCTCTCAGTAAAATCAATCTCACCACGCATGGCTTGCTCGGTGATTTCAGACACCTGATCTCCGACACCCGCTTCTTTCGCCAGCTCATCGATCACTTCTGCTTCAATTAAGGTGGAATCCATATCAAAAACCACCAAACGACGATTACGGCGATAAATTGTGTCTTCCTGGAAGGCGATATCGACGTTAAGCTCACTGGCAATCTTTAAAAAGTCAGCTCTCAACGCCTCAGCATCCGGCACATTTCCGCGAACAGAGAACTCCAAACATGCCTGGCTCGACTGAGGATCGACATCCAAACCACGACGCCCGGACAGTCGGGTAATGTTGTCGATATTCAAATCATGCTCCGCAGTCACTTCAGAGACTTTAGCAATTTGCTCTGCAGTGATCAGGCGAGAAAGCAAGGTAACGATATAGCGCGCTTTACCCTTTCCTTCGACCCAATGCATATACTCTTCAGCACTCACAGCCTGAAAAGTAACTTGGAGGTTCAGCTCGTGCATACGGAACAAAAGCTCCTTCATCACTCCAGAAGAACTGCCTTCATTTGGCACTTCAACCAGAATCCCCCAGGTAAGGTGATCATGAATAACAGCTTGGCCAATATCCAGAATATTCAATTCATATTGCGCCATAATACCTGTAATTTCAGAGGTTAAGCCGGACTTATCACGCCCTGAAACATTAATCAGAATAATTTCACTCAATTACTTCACCTTTTGCCTGCTTAGGCTCATTTTTTACAACTTCCATGCGATCAACTTTCTGCAGCCCTCTAGGAAGCTTATGCCCTCGCCTGCCACGTTCTCCGACATAATGCGTTAAGTCTGAGAATTTTAACTTCAAGTGACGCTTGCCTGAATGAATCACTAAATGATCATCTTCAGCAAAAATTGCCACGGACACCAACCACTCCTCACCACTTTGAACTCGAGCAGAAGGAATACTGATTATCTTGTTACCCTTTCCCTTCGCCAGTTCTGGCAGATCCTTCACGGGAAAGACCAACATCCGTCCTTCGTTACTCACTGCTGCGATATAATTGCCCTCAACAGTGCCTAGCATTTGAGGAGACATAACTTCCGCCCCTTTAGGCAAGGACAAAGCAGCCTTACCGGCTTTATTCTTGCTCTGCAAGTTAGAAATATTGCTAATAAAGCCGTAGCCAGCACTGCTCATCATCAATAGTTTCTGATCCGGTTCACCAAGCACGACCGCTTTAAACGTTGCGCCCGAAGGCGGGTTGATCTTACCGGTCAAGGGCTCTCCCTGGCCTCTTGCTGACGGCAAGCTATGTGTCGGCACGGTATAGGAACGCCCGGTAGAATCAATAAACACGACACCTTGATGACTCTTACCTTTGGCCGATAAAGCGTAGCCATCACCCGACTTATAATTCAGCCCTGCCGGATCAATATCATGACCTTTAGCCGATCTCACCCAACCTTTCTCTGACAAGACAACCGTCACGGGTTCAGATGAAATCAAATCAGCTTCTGAGAAAGCTTTTGCTTCTTGCCGCTCAACGATTGGGGAGCGACGATCATCGCCGTATTTTTCTGCATCGGCCAATAATTCTTCTTTAATCAAGGCCTTCATCAAAGCTGAAGAACCTAGGATTTTCTTCAATTCTTTACGTTCTTTTTCAAGTTCTTCCTGCTCGGCACGAATCTTCATTTCTTCAAGTCGAGCGAGCTGTCTCAACTTGGTATCCAGAATATAGTCTGCCTGAACTTCAGTCAGATTAAAGCGAGCCATTAACACAGCTTTTGGCTCATCTTCTGTTCGAATGATATGGATTACTTCATCGATATTCAGGAAGGCGACCAATAGCCCATCCAAGAGGTGTAGTCGCTTCTCGACTTTATCGAGCCTAAATTTAAGTCTACGCGTTACGGTATCTGTTCGATAACTAAGCCACTCAGTTAAAATAACCTTCAGGCCTTTCACTGCCGGGCGGCCATCGATACCAATCATATTCAAGTTAACACGATAGGTTTTTTCCAAATCGGTGCTTGAATAAAGGTGACCCATTAAAGATTCAATATCAACGCGGTTAGAACGTGGAACAATTACTAAACGGGTTGGGTTTTCATGGTCAGACTCATCTCGTAAGTCGGCAACCATTGGCAGCTTCTTCGCCTGCATTTGCGAAGCGATCTGCTCCAGTACTTTAGCCCCGGAAGTCTGGTGCGGTAATTCACTTACCACAATATCGCCGTTTTCCTTGTGGTAAATTCCACGCATACGAATCGAGCCTCTGCCCGTTTCGTAGATATTCAATAACTCAGTACGAGGCGTCACGATCTCGGCACCAGTAGGATAATCCGGCCCCAGAACATTCTCAGCAAGCTGCTCATTGCTGACACTGCTGTCATCAAGTAAGCGAATACAAGCACTCGCCACTTCCCTAAGGTTATGTGGTGGAATATCAGTTGCCATACCCACGGCAATACCCGTGGTACCGTTTAATAGCAAATTAGGTAAGCGTGCTGGCAGAGTTTTAGGTTCATCCATGGTGCCATCAAAGTTTGGCGCCCACTCTACGGTGCCCTGACCTAACTCAGCTAAAAGTGTATCTGCGTAAGGAGCCAGCCTTGACTCGGTATATCGCATCGCAGCAAAAGACTTCGGGTCATCCGGAGAACCCCAGTTTCCTTGTCCGTCAATAAGGGGGTAGCGATAACTGAAGGGCTGCGCCATCAAGACCATTGCCTCGTAACAAGCACTGTCTCCATGAGGGTGAAACTTACCCAAGACATCACCCACCGTACGAGCAGACTTTTTGTACTTGGCTGTCGCCTTCAAGCCCAATTCGGACATAGCGTAAACGATTCTACGCTGGACAGGCTTCAAGCCGTCCCCAACATGTGGCAATGCACGATCAAGAATGACGTACATTGAGTAGTCTAAATAAGCTTTCTCGGTGTATTCACGAAGCGAAACCTGTTCAACTCCGTCTTCAAAAGACATAATTTCGTTGGTCATGGTTACCTTTTTTAATTAAGGACTCTATAAAAAGCGGCCAGTTTTATAATGAGCGAAAGTGTCCCACATTAAGTCTAAAAATTCGAGCGAAAGTATCAATCTCATGTTAAGATATTTCACTATATCAACCGCACTCTAATTCGAACTGCGGCATGACACAAACAATAACTGTAATTTAAGTATCTGTGCGTGACTCAACTGGCTTACAATCGGGCCTGATTGCACAGAAACCAAGCTCAGGTAACTCAATGACGTCTAGCGCCACAGTCAGCTCCAACTCTAACGATCAGGCGACACCTGAATCTACCGCTTCTACCACTCGCTCATCTGGCAACTGCCTAAAGCTTAAAGGCTCTTTACTGCCGATGACCGTTCTGGAATTGGCCTACTATGACGAAGCTCAAATTCAGCAAGAGCTTTCAGCAAAGACAACACAAGCCCCTGGCTTTTTCGAGAACCTCCCTGTCATCATTGACATCGAACAGCTTACTGAAGAAGACAGTGTTCCTTTTGACAAACTGATCAACCAATGTCGTGAGTTTTCGATTAAAGCAGTGGCAGTTAGGGGCGGTTTAGAGAAGCACCAGCAAGCTGCAAAAGAGGCAGGCTTAGGGCTACTGGCAAAACAGAAAGAAAGACAGGCAGAGCCAGCACCAGAAAAGCCAGAGGCTAAGGTAAAAGAGGTCGTACATACAGAAGTTGAAACAGTCGAAGTGGTTAAAACTGTCGTTCAACAAGCACCTCAGCAAAGCAAAATCATTCACACCCCTATCCGTTCAGGCCAGCAAGTTTATGCTGCCGATGGAGATTTGATCATACTTGCGCCGGTTAGCGCCGGTGCAGAGATCTTGGCTGATGGTAATATTCACGTATATGGCGCACTGCGCGGTCGCGCCTTAGCAGGGGTAAAGGGCAATACGAATGCTCGAATTTTCTGCCACAGCCTTGAAGCAGAACTGGTTTCTGTTGCCGGGCAATACAAAATCAGCGAAGATATCGATAAAGCAGCACTAAAAAAACCAACTCAAGTCTATTTAAGCAACGAGACACTAAGCTTTAAAGAACTTGAAATATAACGAAAACGGATCTGGATTACAGCACTTACAAAGGACTTCCGAATACAAATAACAAAGCTGTACCGTAACCTTTTAACGACACACAATTAGTAAGACGGGATATAAAATTGGCTAAGACGATTGTCATAACTTCTGGAAAAGGCGGCGTAGGTAAAACCACCACTAGCGCGTCCATATCAACAGGTCTGGCCCTTAAGGGCAAAAAAACAGTAGTCATTGATTTTGATGTAGGTCTACGAAATCTGGACTTAATTATGAACTGTGAACGACGCGTCGTTTACGATTTCGTAAATGTCATCAATGGCGAAGCGACACTTAACCAAGCACTTATCAAGGATAAGCAGGTTGAAAATCTGTACATCCTGCCAGCGTCTCAGACTCGTGATAAAGATGCCCTATCCGAAGATGGTGTTGAAAAAGTTCTATCTGAACTTGCCAAGACTTTCGACTTCATTATCTGTGACTCACCTGCCGGTATTGAACACGGCGCACAGATGGCTCTGTATTTTGCCGATGAAGCGATTATCGTCACAAACCCTGAAGTATCTTCAGTCAGGGATTCTGACCGAATCCTTGGTATCCTGAACAGTAAATCTCGACGTGCCGAGCAAGGACTAGAACCCGTCAAAGAGCACCTGCTACTAACTCGCTATAACCCAGAGCGAGTCGATAGAGGCGAAATGCTTAATGTAGAAGATGTAAAAGATATTCTGGCCGTGAAACTACTAGGCGTTATACCTGAGTCTCAGGCAGTACTATCCTCTTCAAACCAAGGGGTTCCTGTTATTCACGACCAAGAAAGCAATGCCGGACAAGCCTACTCGGATGCTGTAGAGAGACTGCTAGGTAACGAGCTGCCTCATCGCTTCTTGCAAACAGAGAAAAAGGGCTTCTTTAAACGTATGTTTAAGGGGTCTACAACAGCATGAGTTTTTTCGATTACTTTAAAAGCAGCAAAAAGAACACTGCATCAATCGCTAAAGAACGTTTACAAATCATCGTCGCACATGAACGAGGTAAACGTGAACAACCTGATTATTTACCTCAGCTCCAACAAGAGATTCTCGAGGTGATAAGAAAATATGTACCTGTCGATCAAGAACAAGTTCAGGTACAGCTAGATAAAAACGATGATTGCTCAATTCTGGAACTAAACGTTACACTTCCAGAAGATTAAGACCAAGACCTCTTCGGAGGTCTTTTTTTTAAGTTACTACTGTAGAATTTAAGTAAAGGAATGACCCCATAGCATGAACACTGGCAACACCACTTCAGGAAAGCTAAATAAACTCTACGCTCGCGACATTATGACTCCACACGTCAAATCTGTCCCACAATCCTGGACCATGCAGCAATTTTCTGCCTTCTTATCTGATAACAATATCTCTGGCAGCCCCGTTGCTAATCAAGAAGGGCAGCTTATTGGCATTGCTACACTTAAAGATATTGCCGACTTCCACTTAAATTCTGTTGATAGCTCTTATGAGGAACAGCTCAGCGAAGAAGAGAAGCTCGAAGCAAGACGCTTACGTATGATGATTTTTGAAGGCATGGCCAAACTTCCAGTAGAAGTAGGCGATATTATGACCCCAATAATTTTCTCCGTCGACGAGGAAACAGCCATTGTCGACGTCGCTAAACTAATGATGGAGGAGCATTTACACCGCGTTTTTGTCAAAAAAGGTGAAGACCTGAGCGGTATCATTACTACTTATGATCTACTCAAAGTCATCGTCGATGAAGCTGCTAGCTAAATACGCTTAGCTCTAATTGATGGCATCACACTTGATGGCACAATCTGGTCAGTTAACTATCAACCCTAAGTTGCATAAGTCAGAGGTTTTTGTATGGTAAAAAGTAAGTTAAAACACAACAAGAAGCTTTATGTACTCGATACCAATGTACTAATCCACGAACCAGAGTCTATTTACAAGTTTGATGAACACGCAGTGTTTATTCCTCTTCGAGTATTAGAAGAACTCGATGGTCACAAACGAGGCAAAAATGAAATTGCCCGCAACGCTCGGCAGGCTCACCGTTATCTTGACGAGCTATTATCCAACATAGAAATAGACCAGCTCGATAAAGGCATCAGCCTTGACTCCTGCACCTTATATCCGGCTACTAATCACGAGGGCAAGCTATTCTTCCAAACCTTCGAAAAGGAACGTGCGCCGGTTGCAGACAACGAAATCATTGCTGTCACCCGACAACTGAGCGAAAACTACGCTAATAGTGACGTAGCAGTAGTTCTAGTTACTAAAGATATTAATATGCGCATTAAGGCCAGCGTTCATGGCCTGATTTCAGAAGACTACCGAAATGACCAAGTAGCCAATGTCGGTGACGAATTACTCTTTAGTGGCCAAGTCGAAATTACCGATGAAATGTGGGAAGCGCCTGGTATAGATATCAAAATTGACCGAGAGGATTCTCAGGAATTTGGCACGCTTATCACCTATCACATTACTGCTCCCTGGGTTCGCAACTGGAGCATCAATACTCACATATATTCAGACTCCAGCAGTAATCAAACTTTCCGCGGCCAATTGAGACAAGTTGTCGATCAGACGGCTACGATTGAGTTATTACCCGATTTTGAATCTCAATATCATTGCTGGGGAATTCAAGCTAAAAACAAAGAACAGAATTTTGCTTTGGCAGCACTCACTGATCCTGAAATTGATTTCGTCACCATCGCCGGAGAAGCCGGGACAGGTAAAACTCTGTTAACCCTAGCTGCGGCACTACACCAGGTGTACGAAGATAAGTTTTATGATGAAATCATTGTCACTCGGGCCACGGTTCCAATGGGTGAAGATATCGGCTTCTTACCCGGCGAAGAAGAAGATAAAATCGGCCCTTGGATGGGCGCGATCACCGATGCTTTGGAAACATTGAGCGCCAACCCCAACGGCACCGATTTCGAAAGGAAGTCGAGTGTTGAATTCTTAAAAAGCCGCGTAAAAATAAAAAGCTCCGGTTTTATGAGAGGCCGAAGTTTCTCCGACAAGATCTTCATTATTGATGAAGCCCAGAACCTGACCTCTGCACAAATGCACGGTCTCATATCACGAGCTGGTCCAGGCACTAAGGTCATTGCGATTGGCAACCTAAAGCAAATTGATACACCCTATCTATCGGCCTCAACGAGTGGCTTCAGCTTTGCAATGGACCGCATGCGAAACTGGGAACACTATGCTCACATCACACTACAAAGCGTTGAACGCTCCCGTCTTGCAGACTACGTTGCTGCCAATTTTTCTGACTAAACAGGCATAAAAGTCTATAGGGTAAGCCTAAGTGCTTGCCCTATATTTATTGCCAAAAATGCCAATACTCTGTCCTCTACTGTCATGGTCTTCTTACCATTCCCGATAAATAATGATCAAGTAAAAACAGGACGGCCCTCTCTTCTCAGATAATGGTCAGATAAAGTGTCTGTTGTACTTTGTCCGCAGGACGCAAAATAAAAATAATATACATATCGAAAGGTCCTAACTATGTTTAAAACTAAGAAATCTATACTTTCCACCTGCGCGCTTTCTTTATCTCTATTATGGGGATCAGGGCAAGCGATGGCTGCCGACAACTGCTATATAATGGTTCACGGGCACGGAACCCAAGGCGACATCAAAATCAATGCCCTCGACTCTTGGCGAACATCCCACTTCAGCAACTATAACGGTGCTGACTTTATGGATGACTTGCTGAGCTCTGGCGACAATTATGCCATTGTTGGTTACGACTCAACCGACGAAAGCGGCTACCCTTACTGGAGAAACGAAACCTCTGGCGAAATTGCTCGACAGATCATTTCTATCAAGCAAGGTAACGGAGACGGCCTCAATCACCCTCAAGCTGGCACTCAATGCTCGGCCAATGACGACTTTTGGGTTGTATCGCATAGTCAGGGCGCTCAGCAGATGATGTTTATCGCCGGTAATGCGGTCTCAGGCGCACCCAACTACAATACGGCTTACACAAGCTCTGGTTCCGTTAGTGTTGATTATGCATCCGCCATGAACGACATTCTCGGGATTTTCACGCTTGGCGGCGCAATAACCGGAACCGAAGGTGCTGACCGAGTTTGTAACGGCAACTGGTTAGATGCACTTATAAACGCGGCATTCTTAGGTAAAGACTGCAACCCAAGTGTACAATGGCTTCAAACAAACGATTCTTACACTGTTAAGAATTATATTGGTTCCAACCTAGCTGCTCCGGTTTATGTTATGGGCGGTTACAAGAGCTTCCCTGGTATTGAAGGCGCATCTGCGGCTATGCTTAATGGCGAAGATGATGGTTATATCAACCTGGCATCGCAAATGAGCTGTGAAGGTTCCGGTAAGCGCAATATTTGGGACGACCTGAATACCTACAAAACATTCTTTGGTATTGCCTACGGCAGCCCGACCTTCAAGTGTAATAACAGCAATAAAGGCACACCGCGCACCTATAATATGGCGAGTGTTTATACCGACCACGATGCAGAACGAAACGGAGGCATAAACTCTCCAAGCTACACCTCCATCGAAAACGGCCTATCTTGCGGCAATGGACGCAACATGGCCGGCCGCATAGACTCTTGTACTGCAAACTAAGATAAGCAAAATCAAGAGATAGACTGAACCCTGGAACTACACGGCTAGTTCCAGGGTTACCCTCCAAGTCACCAAGCGCCTAAACTAAGAGTTAACCAAAATGCAGAAACACAAAACAATAACAATCTCACTTGTTTCAATTCTTTCAATTGGCGGGCTTCTATGGCTCAACAGCTCAAACACAGACACGCCCGAGCTTGCTGTCGTTAGTAAGACCTCTGCTGATCAGGCTCAGCAAAAAACTGAAAATAATAATGTCATAGCAAAAATACCATCCAAACTACCAAGCACCGACATCAATGAAACCGAAGATCAGGAAGAAGTTCTCGAGCAGCAAGCGCCCTTGAGCCCCATCGACAGAATTAAAGCTATCCAGCAAAAAACTGCACTACATGAAGCAATCATTGATGATCACAATCGCTTTACCCGCTACCCAGACTATAACCAAAAAATCAGCTCAGCTGAGCAAGACCCCACCGAGAAGCGCTACGCAATTGATGAACGGACCAGCCTTGATGAAGAGACTCATACTGCACTAACAATCTGGAGCGATAAGAAATACTATCTTCATGGAGACATAGCAACCATCTATGCAAGCCTTCAGGACGCGAACCAAGCACCAATTCCAAGCCAGTTTCTGGGCCAACTAATCTACAATGAAAGCTCGAACCTGCAACAGTTTGAGTTCACTGACGAAAATCAGGACGGCATTTACGAATATCGAATTGATATTGATGCAGAAAAAATTGCTGGTTTATATAAAGTACTAATCGTTAACAAAACCAACAAACTTGCAGACGCTATTACTTTCACTCTTTCAGAACCGGCTCTAGAGCTGACCGGAAACTTTCGAGATAAGCTCAATGCGCAAGGGAATTTATTAATAGAGACCGAAATTAGCGTCAGCAGCAAAAACCGTTTTTACTTTCAAGCCTCGCTCTATAGCGCCAGTAATACACCTATTGGCACAACCCAACATTCAGGTGAGCTTGCACCTGGCAAGCATTGGATACCTTTGGAGTTCGATGGCTTAATGATTCATGACGCTCAGGAAGAAGGCCCTTTCTTGCTGAAAAACCTGTCACTCGCAAAAGTAGCCTTACCTATCCAACTAGCGCCCTTAGCTCACCCTGAATTCTATACAAGAGATTATAGTTTGAGCCAGTTTCGATCAACACAGTATGCCGCAAGCCAATAAAGCAGCAATTTATCTAATGAAGTGGATCACTGATAACGTTTTAGAATTCGATCAAGCTCACCGGTTCTGACGAGGTTTTCAATAAGCATATCGAGTGTTTTTGGCGCAATCTTATTTTTAATTTGTTTTGAATAGGCGCAATGAAGTTTATATTCGTCTGCAGGCAGCTTGGCCAATACAAGCTGCTCATTCAATTTTCTTTCTCGAAGTTGATACTTGAGCAAAATCCCGAAATCAATCAGCACATCTAGCCTTTTCAATTGCAGCAAGTGAATCCCATGCTCCAAGCCCTTCAGCTTGATTGTCGCTACGTCTCCAGACTTAATCAGGCTCATCACTTCAGGGTGATAAACATAACCGTTATAGATTCCTAGAGTTGTTCCTTTAAGGTCATTGTATGAATGAAGCTTCAAGCTAAGTTCTGGACGAACAAGAAATCTGTCTGCCCCATCAAATAAAACAGGGGACCAATGATAGGAAGAAGGTAATTCCTTCCAAATAGGGCTCGTCAAACAATCCACATCGATGTCACCTGACTGCAATTGTTGCTCAATTCGCAAGACTGGAAGTTTCACAAACTCGGCTTGCAATCCCGCTTCGGAAGAAATCTGGTCGGCCAGATCTTTGATAATGCCAGAATGGACTACACCATCATGTTCAATAACAAAAGGTGGCTTCGCATCATCCCAATAACTGAACTTAAGAGTCTCTGCGCTAACGTTCCCTACTGAAAAAAGCAATACCAGCAAGCCTAGCTTCGATGTAATCTCTCTCATCACTCCACTCCTCCGTATACTTTCATTATTGGAAGGAAATAGTAATTAAGCAATATCTTTCACTAAAAATACCAAATTGATCTAGCTTTACTTGAGTCGAATCAAGAGTCCGTTTTACTTATTTACCACAGACCTGACAGCCTGAGTCTTTCTTCAGTTTCAACGTCCGCCACTCCATCGAAGTAGCATCCAGCATCATTAAGCGCCCTTTTAAAGAACATCCTAGGCCACTCAGTACCTTAATAGCCTCCATTGCCTGCATGCTCCCTATAATGCCAACCAACGGCGCCATAACACCTGACGTTGAGCAGGTAAGCTGCTCGTCATCCCCTTCAGCATACAAACACTGATAACACGGTGCTTCATCGTCACGCATATCGAAAACACTTACCTGCCCTTCCATTCGAATCGCGGCACCAGACACTAGAGGCTTTGCTTCTTCGACACATGCTCTATTGACCGAGAATCGAGTTGTGAATGTGTCGCTGCAGTCCAAAACCAAGTCAACTCTGGCGACAGCAGACCGTAACCCCTCCTCATCCAGACGTTTGGCAAGTACCTTCACTTCAACATGAGGGTTTATATTGCCAAGCATTTCAGCCGCGGAGTCTACTTTCATTTTTCCTAACGAGCTTTCGCCATGTAGAATTTGGCGCTGCAAGTTGGAAACATCAACATGGTCATCATCAACGATAGTTATGCAGCCAACACCTGCTGCTGCAAGATACATCGCAACCGGGCTACCCAAGCCACCCGCACCAATAATAAGTACTTTTGCATTCTTGAGCGCCAACTGCCCCGCAACAT
>NZ_LWFZ01000341.1:0-344 GCF_001635225.1 Oleiphilus sp. HI0086 | reverse complement strand
TTCATAAGCCATCCCATTTGGTAAAGAGCGGTCGAGAATAGCTGTGATGGCTGCTTCTGCTTGACCAGAACTATAACCGGGCTTGGCTTGTCCATTTAGGTCAGCCGCCGGATAGCCGTTGTACTTAGAAACGCGGTTTGGACCAGCGCCGTGCTGCACCGTTACAAACGAAGCAAGCGGCACCATTGATCCCTCACGGTTGCGCACTTTTAGCTTTTCCAGCTGCGTTTCATCTACTCTAAAGGCTTCATCGGCCTGCACATTGACCTGATNANTGCGACCAAATAAATTGACATCATTGACATATACCGAGCCCATATAGGCTTGCAAGGTATCAAAAATAT
>NZ_LWFZ01000340.1:0-467 GCF_001635225.1 Oleiphilus sp. HI0086 | reverse complement strand
GAATGACTTCTTCACGGCGTTCGTGTTCGAAATCGACGTCGATATCAGGCGGCTCATTGCGCTCCTTACTGATAAAGCGCTCAAACAATACAGATATCTGGCGAGGGTCGACAGAGGTGATTTCCAGGCAATAACACACTACCGAGTTGGCTGCAGAGCCTCTTCCTTGATAAAGAATTCCTCTTTGTTTGGCGAACATTACAATGTCGTGGATCGTTAGGAAGAAGTAGGCATAGTCCAGCTCTGCAATTAGATTCAGCTCTTTGTCTATGGTTGACTGAATATGATCAGGAATACCTTGAGGGAAACGAAACCTCACGCCTTGTGTGACTAAAGTACGCAGGTAAGAGATGGGTGTTTCATTGTTCGGGACTAGCTCGCTAGGGTATTCGTAACGAAGTTCATTAAGCTTGAATTGGCATTGTTGGGCGATAACAAGAGTTTCGTGTAAATACTCCTCGCGAAAC
>NZ_LWFZ01000339.1:0-247 GCF_001635225.1 Oleiphilus sp. HI0086 | reverse complement strand
GCTCTAAGGTCTATATGCAGCCTGCTTCAGATGGTACTGGTATCATCGCTGGCGGCGCAATGCGCGCAGTGCTAGAAGTCGCAGGGATTCAAAACGTACTTGCTAAGTGCTACGGCTCTACAAACCCAGTTAACGTTGTTCGCGCAACAGTTAAAGGTTTGAGTGCAATGAAGTCACCAGAAGACGTTGCTGCTAAGCGCGGCAAGTCTGTAGACGAAATTACAGGATAAGGTCATGGCTAAGAAAA
>NZ_LWFZ01000338.1:0-209 GCF_001635225.1 Oleiphilus sp. HI0086 | reverse complement strand
CTTTAATAGTGGTGGAGATCCTGAGCATATCACCGGTTTAAGTTATGATGACTTAAAAGGCTTTTACAAAAAGCACTATCATCCAAGTAATGCTGTGTTTCTGACCTTTGGCGATATTCCAGCTTATGAGCACCATTGTCACTTTCAGGGTTACGCTTTATCCAGATTCTCTAAAGAAGATCACCGAATCAGAATCAACGATGAGCAAC
>NZ_LWFZ01000337.1:0-578 GCF_001635225.1 Oleiphilus sp. HI0086 | reverse complement strand
ACAGCCAAAGTGCTGTTCGAGAAGTTCAACATATTCTGGATTTCTCTCAAGCGAAGTTAGCCATCACCAAAAATAATTTGGCAATAAACTTAGAAAACTCAGTTCAACACCTCAAGGTAGAGGCAAATGAATTTGAGCTATTATTAGACACGGAAGCAGCGAAACCCGACTTAGACCAGTGGGTAATCCCAGCTGTTGAGCACAACGCGCTAATCTTGTTTACCTCTGGCACCACAGGAGACCCTAAAGGTGTCATGCTTTCTCATAGTAACCTGCTTGCTAATACTCAATCAATTGTCCAATACCTGAGCTTAAGTGCGACCGACTGCACCTATTGCGTATTACCATTCACATACAGCTACGGCAACTCAGTATTACAAACTCATATTTATGCTGGGGCAAGTATTTGCTTAGGGCAGTCAATGCTCTACCCTAAACTCATTGCTGAAGACTTAAACAAAGCAAGCATTACGGGTTTTTCTGGTGTACCCTCAACATTTCAAATTCTTTTACATAAGACTAGCTTTGCCAAAATACATCCGCAACTTAGATATATTACCCAGGCAGGTGGAAGTATG